>DATAEV010000010.1:0-6215 GCA_036257875.1 Actinomycetota bacterium
GCGATCCGCCGGACGCTCCACGTCTGCATCGACACCGGCGGGTGCGCCGGCGCCAGCTCCTTGAAGCGCTCCATCAAGGGACGGGGATCCCGCTCGAGCCTCGACTGCAGCTCCGTCGGGATGGCCATGCCCACCGCGCACGCGAAGCCTTCGCCGATCTCCTCGGGGGTGAAGACGAGGACGGCGCGTTCGTACACGCGATCCGGATCGGATCGCAGCGCCATCGTGAGCATGATGTTGGCGAGGTCGACCGCCTGGCGCCACGGCGACGGTCGGACCTCCAGGCCGGAGACGTCGACCAGCTGGAGGTGTCCCTCGCGGACGAGGAGGTTGGCCGGCTTGATGTCCCGATGCGAGACCCCGATGTCCCAGAACGTGCGGACCAACTGGAGCCCTTCGTCGATGACCTGATCGTCCACCTCGGCGTCACCGAGGTTGGTGGCGTTCGTGAAGAACTCGGTCACGAGCATGTACTCGCGGTTCGGGGTCAGCTCCACGGGGCCGTACGTCTTCGCCACGCGCACGCCGTTATCCGCAAGGAAGCGGAGCGCGTAGTCCTCGTACTCGGCAAGACGTCGCGGCGTTCCGAACGGGGTCTCGTCCTCAAGCGTGCCGTACAGGATCGTCCGGCCGATCCGATACCATCGGTCGGCGCGAGCGTGGCTCGTGGCGTAGATCTTCCCGAAGAGCCTCGAGCCGTCGTCAAGGGTCATCCGAAGCGGCGACGATCCCCCGGACCCCGCCAGGCCGAACGGTTCGACCTCACGAGCGGTGACCCCGAGTTGATCGCGGACCGCGAGCTTGACCGCATCGACGCGAGCGCCCGTGAGGTCGAGATGCGCGGTGGTTCCTCCACGCGCCGAGTTCACGGGGAAGGAATCGTCGGGAGCCGCCAGGCGGAACGCGACGACCGCGAGTGCGAACGCGAGGAGGCCGGCGTAGACGGCGTCCACCGGGTAGTCCGCCGCGAGCGCGAGCTGCGCGACGATCACGAGCGCGACCAGCACCGCGGTCGCACAGCGCGCGAGGAACCGTTGGCGGCCCCGCGGCACGAGCGCGGCCGCGGCGGCGAACAACGTGATGGCGAATGACGCCACCGCGCGGGACGGGAAGTGGTAGCCCGACACGTCCACGAGCGCCGGAACGCTCGGGGATGGCCGTTCCACCGAGAGGAGGACGCTCACGAGGAAATCGCTGACGACGAAGGTCGCGAGCGCCACCACGACGTGGCGCCACCGCTTGTAGATCGCGAGGGTCCCGACGATCGCCACGCGTGCCGACATCACGACCGCGACCGCGGTTAGAGCGTTGAGCGCTTTTGCGATGTTCACGGCGGTCGTGTCCTCGTGGTCGGCGAACCATCGGAGGATCGTGTCGCCGGCGTCGTGGAACGGGTCGGGCCGACGGAACGATGTCGCGACGACGACCCCGAGAAGCAGGACGGCGCCGCCGAACCACAGCCACCACCGTGCGTCCGGTTCGGGAGGAAGCGGCGGCGGTTCGCCTGACGGCCGTCGATGACGCCGACGAACGCTGACCGGACGGCTCACAGGCGAGGTGGCGGGGGGACGGGAGGGGCCGCTCGGGTGGACGAAGCGCGTCCGGAGTCGAAGAACTCCGCCGCCCCCGGCGTGCCCCACAGCCGAACGAGGACGATCACATCGACCAGCCCGGTCCCCCAGGCGAACAACGCTCCGGCCTGACGGGTCAGGACCGACGTGAGGCTGAACAGCAACGAAACGCCGAACACGACCGTCGTGATGATACGTGCCACGTTGCTCCCTCCGAACAGGGCGTAGACGAGCAGGAGCTCGAGCAGTCCGAGCGTGAACACCACGAAACCGGTGACGAGGAGGGCACCCTGGGGGAGTCCATGACGCGTCATCTCCCGCGTGTTCGATGCCACGATCAGGACGATGACGCCGCCGATGGCTGAGAACGCGCCATTGATGCCCATCAGCCAGCCGGCGAACGTCACCCCTCCTGGTCGTCGCTTCACGCGTCCTCCGCGGGTCGAACCCGTCCGAGGGTGCCATGGGCCGGGACGGGCGCGCAAGGCGTATACGCTCTGCGGCCGTGGACGTGGTCCGCGGGATCCGGTCGCTCCCACTCGCCGAGGAACCATCCGTCGCAACGGTCGGATTCTTCGACGGCGTCCACCTGGGTCATCAAGCGGTCCTGCAGACGGTCGTTCGGCGGGCCGGCGAGCAGCGCGTCCGTTCGGTCGCGATCACGTTCGACCGCCACCCGCGCGAGGTCCTCGCGCCGGGGAGTGAGCCGCGTCTGCTCACCACCGTGGAGCGCAAGGCCGAGCTGATCGCCGCCGCGGGCATCGACGTCCTGGTCGTCCTCACGTTCGACCGCGACTTCTCCCTCATCCCCGCCGAAGACTTCGTCCGGGATGTGCTGGTCCGCGGCGTCCACGCGGTGCACGTCGCGATGGGCGTCAACTTCACGTTCGGGTTCAAAGCGCGAGGGACGATGCGGACGCTCCCAGGGCTCGCCGCTCCGTTCGGCCTCGGCGTGGAGGCGGTCGACCTCGTGGAGCTCGGCGACCGGGTCGTGTCATCGACCTCGATCCGCGACGCGCTCTCATCGGGCGATCTCGAGTGGCCGCTCGCCGCTCTCGGCCGACGATTCATCCTCGACGGCGAGGTCGTCACCGGTCACGGCCGAGGCCGGGGCCTCGGATACCCGACGGCGAACCTTCGGACGTGGCCCAGGCTCCTGCTTCCCGGTCAGGGGATCTACGCGGGTGTCGCGGAGCATCGAGGTCGTCGGTACCGAGCGGCGATCGATTGCGGGACGAACCCGACGTTCGGCGTCGAGCCCCTGCACGTCGAGTCGTTCCTCCTGGACTTCGACGGTGAGCTGCCCGGTGAGCCGCTCTCGATCGGATTCTGGTCACGGCTCCGGGATGAGGTCCGCTACGACTCCGTCGACGAGCTCGTGTCCGCGATCGAGGCAGATGTGACGAGGACCCGCGAGCTGATCCCGGATGCGGCGATGGGCTGAGCGTCGTCGCAGGTCGGAGGGCCGTTGCCGCTGGTAGCCTTGGCCTTCGACCATGACTTTGACCAAAGAAGCCAAGACCGAGATCATCCAGGAGCATGCCCGTACGGCGGGTGACACCGGCTCCGCCGAGGTCCAGATCGCGGTGCTGACCAAGCGCATCGGCGACCTCACCGAGCATCTGAAGCTGCACAAGCAGGACCACCACAGCCGTCGCGGTCTCCTGATGCTCGTCGGGCGGCGCCGGAGGCTGCTGGAGTACCTCAAGGGCGAGGACATCGAGCGGTACCGCGCGATCGTCGCCAAGCTCGGTCTCCGACGATAGGTGTCCCGCGGGGGCGCCCTCCCGGGCTCCCCGCACGAAGGAGTGATGCGTAACGACCACCTGAGTGGCCCCCGGAGGGAGGCCCGAAGCGAGGTCGGTTCTCAGTCGCGAGCTTCCGCAGCGGCAACGCCCCGGAGGTTCACCACTGACAACCGGCCCGAACCCTCCACCACCAAGCGGTGCGCAAGCCGCGCGCCCTGACTCCGAGGAGGAGATCGACCGGATGGTCACCAGCATGTCGCGCCAGGTCGGCGCGCACGAGATGACGTTCGAAGCCGGCAAGCTCGCGAAGCTCGCCGACGGAAGCGTCGTCGTTACCTATGGGCAGACCCAGGTGCTCGCCACCTGCGTCCGCTCGAAGCCCCGAGAGGGGATCGACTTCTTCCCGCTCACGATCGATGTCGAGGAGCGGATGTATGCGGCCGGGAAGATCCCGGGCTCGTTCTTCCGGCGTGAAGGCCGGCCGGGCGAGACCGCGATCCTGACGGCTCGCCTGATCGACCGGCCCCTGCGCCCGACGTTCAAGGAGGGCTTCCACGACGAGGTCCAGGTCATCTGCACGATCCTGTCCGTCGACCTGGCGAACCCGTACGACATCCCCGCGATGAACGCGGCGGCTTGCGCCGTGGCACTGGCCGGACTCCCGTTCGACGGACCCGTCGCCGCGGTGCGGCTTGGGATGATCGGTGGGGACTGGGTCGTCAACCCGACGTTCCAAGAGCTCGAGGACGCCACCTTCGACATCGTCGTCGCCGGCGCCAAGAACGCGCAAGCGGGGGTCGACATCCTCATGATCGAGGGCGAGGCTCCGGACAACACCTGGCCGCTGCTCGCCACCGGCGAGGGCGCCGTCGCGCCGACCGAGGAGGTCGTCGCGCGGGGCCTCGACGTCGCGAAGGCGGAGATCGGGCAACTGATCGCCTTCCAGGAGGAGTTCATCAACGCGCACGGCGTGACGCCGATCGAGTTCACGCCGTCACCGCTGTACGGGCAGGACATCTGGGACACGCTGTACGCGAACTTCGCCGGCAAGCTCGAGGCGGCGATCGTTCCGGACAAGCAGGCCCGCGATGCCGCCTTCGATGCGGTCAAGGAAGAAGCGAAGCTCCATCTCGCGGCGGTGCTGGGCGAGGCGTTCGTAGAGCGGGACCAGGAGTTCTCGGCCGCGTGGAAGAGCCTCCAGAAGAAGGTCATGCGCCGGCGCGTGATCGACCAGGGCGTCCGGCTCGACGGTCGCGGCCCGAAGGACATCCGCCGCCTCTCGGCCGAGGTCGGCATCGTCCCGCGGGCGCACGGGTCGGCACTGTTCGAGCGTGGCGAGACCCAGGTGCTCAACATCACCACGCTCGGCATGTTGCGGATGACGCAGCAGATCGACACGCTCGATCTCGAGGATTCGAAGCGCTACATGCACCACTACAACTTCCCGCCGTTCTCGACGGGAGAGACGGGCCGCGTCGGCTCGCCTCGCCGTCGTGAGATCGGCCACGGCGCGCTGGCCGAGCGGGCGTTGATCCCGGTGGTGCCGAGTGAAGAGGAGTTCCCGTACGCCCTTCGACTGGTCTCGGACGTTCTCGCCTCGAACGGCTCGACCTCCATGGCGAGCGTGTGCGGGTCGACGCTGTCGTTGATGGACGCGGGTGTCCCGATCAAGGCACCGGTCGCTGGGATCGCGATGGGCATGATCGCCGACGACGGGCAGTTCGTGACGCTCACCGACATCCTCGGAGCCGAGGACGCGCTGGGGGACATGGACTTCAAGGTGGCCGGAACCAGCGAGTTCGTGACGGCGATCCAGCTCGACATGAAGGTGTCGGGCATGCCGGCTGACGTCCTCTCCGGCGCGCTCCAGCAGGCAAAGGAAGCGCGGCTCCAGATCCTCGAGGTCATGCTGGCCGCACTGCCCGCGCCGCGGGACGAGGTCAGCTCGAAGGCACCCCGGATCATCACGATCCAGATCCCGGTGGACAAGATCGGCGAGGTGATCGGCCCGAAGGGGAAGAAGATCAACGAGATCATCGCGATGACGGGTGCCGACATCAACATCGAGGATGACGGCACGGTGTTCATCGGTTCGCGCGAGGCCGAGGGGACGGATGAGGCCGCGCGCATGATCGAGGAGATCGCCAATCCGCGGCCGGTCCTCGTGGGGGAGACCTACGAAGGAACCGTGGTGAAGACGACGACCTTCGGTGCGTTCGTCAACCTGGTACCCGGTCGCGACGGACTCGTCCATATCTCGAAGCTCGGGCGTGGCAAGCGGCTCGCGAGCGTCGAGGAGGCGGTCAAGGAGGGTGACACGCTGACCGTCCTGGTCGAAGACGTCGACCCACAAGGGAAGATCAGTCTGAAACCGGTCGGTCCCGAGTGGGAAGTGCCCGAGGGCACGCAGGTCGAGCCCACGGGAGAGCGGCGAGACCGGGGCGGCGATCGGGGTCGCGATCGTGGCCCGCGTGGTGACCGCGGCGATCGCCACGGTCGTCGGTTCCGCGATGGCGGCGGCGCGCCCAAGGACGGCTGAACCCCAAGTCATGCCGATCTCGCGCTCCGAGTTCAGCTCGGGCCTGCGCGTGGTGACGGAGCGGATGCCCGGCATCCGCTCCGTCTCGATCGGTTTCTGGGTGCTCGCTGGATCGCGGGACGAACGTCCCGCGATCAGCGGCCACTGCCACTTCCTCGAGCACCTGCTGTTCAAGGGAACCGCGACGCGGACGGCGCTCGACATCGCCGAGGCGTTCGATGCGGTCGGCGGCGACGTCAACGCGTTCACCGCCAAGGAGTACACGTGCTACTACGCGCGGGTGCTCGACCGTGATCTGGAGCTGGCGGTCGACCATCTCGCCGACATGCTGCAGCACTCCACGATCCGGGCGGACGA
>DATAEV010000013.1:0-2877 GCA_036257875.1 Actinomycetota bacterium
TTGACCGCCTGGTACGCCGTCCGGAGGAAGTTCACCACCGACACGCCCGGGACCTCGGTCGGGTACTGCATCGCGAGGAACAGTCCCCTTTTGGCCCGCTGGTCGGGCGTCAGGGTCGTGATGTCCTTACCGTTGAAGACCACGCTTCCCTCCAAGATCCGGTATCCGGGCCGCCCCATGATCACGTTGGAGAGCGTCGACTTGCCGGACCCGTTGGGGCCCATCAGCGCGTGGATCTGTCCTTGCTGCACGGTGAGATCGATCCCTCGCAGGATCTCGCGGTCGCCGACCGCGGCGCGCAGTCCCTTGACCTGCAGCGTCGCGGGAGCACTGGCATCGTTCTGAGTCATCTGGTCACACCTCGATCAGGACGTCGTCGTCGGTCACGGTCACGGGGAACACATCCACCGGCTTGATCGCTGGGAGCGTCCGAGCCTGGCCGGTGTCAAGGTCGAAGGTGGACCCGTGCTTCGGACACTCGATCGTCTCGAGATCCACATCCACCTCCCCCTCGTCCAAGTAGTAGTGCTCGTGCGAGCAGATCGCATCGACGGCACGGAACCCCTCGTCGCCGAGGTTCACGACGGCGACCAAGCGGCCATCGACGGTGAAGCGGCGCGCCTCACCTTCGGGCACGTCATCGACCGAACACACACGGACCGCCGAGGGCATCAGCCCATCTCCCCGGTGGACGGCTCGGCGAGCTCCTCCTGGATCGCGAGCTCGGCGTTGTGCCGGACCTCGTCCAGACGGACCCGATCCAAGACCTCTTGGAAGAAGCCGGTGACGATGAGCCGCTCGGCCTCCGCGCGCGGGATCCCTCGGCTCTCGAGGTAGAACACCGCCTCGTCGTCGACCGGCCCGACGCTCGCCGCGTGCCCGCACCGCACGTCGTTCGCCTCGATCTCGAGGTTGGGGATGGCGTCGGCTTTCGCGTGCTCGGACAGCACGATGTTTCGCGACGTTTGCATCGCGTCGGTCTTCTGCGCCCCGGGTCGAACGTGGACCCAACCGCTGTAGACGGCCCGCGAGGCGTCACGGAGCGCCCCCTTGTACAGCAGGTCGCTGCTGCAGTTGGGAGCGACATGATCCTGGACGGAACGATGATCGAAGTGCTGGGTGCCGTCCGCGAAGAAGACCCCGAGCATCTCGGAGAACCCACCCGGCCCGGCGAGCACCGTCTCGGCTTCGGCCCGAGCGAGCGAGGCCCCGAACCCGATCGCGAGGGAGCGGAACTCAGCGTCGCGGCCGACCCGGGCTCGCTGGATCCCCAGGTGGGTCACGCCCGCGCCCCACTCCTGGATCGAGACGTATCGGACGTGCGCGCCGTCGCCGACCACGATCTCGACGACCGCGTCGGAGAGCGCTCGGGTGAGGTCCGGCGAGGTGAAACGGTCGATGAACGTGACGTCGGACCCCTCGTCCGCGATCAAGAGCGTGTGCGGGAAGGTGGCCGCGCCGTCGGCGTCCAGGTACGTCAGGGTCTGGAGCGGCAGCTCGACCCGAACGTCACGCGGGACGTAGAGGAACGTTCCCCCGGTCCGGAACGCTCCGTGGAGCGCCGTGAACTTGGTGCGGTCCGTTGGAACGAGCGTATGGAGGGTGCGCTCGACGAGGTCGGCATGGGATTCGGCCGCCCCGTCCAGATCCGTGAACACGATGCCGGGCCCATCCAGATCCTGCCCGGAGGTCGTCCTCACGCCGCCCGGCACGTGCGGTTCGAACGACAGCTCGAAGTCCGAGAGGTCGGTGTAGCGCCACTCCTCGGTCTCCTGCGATGGGATCGGCAGGGCGCGGAACTCTTCGAACGCTTGCTTGCGCATGCGCTGCAGCGGTTCCGTCGTTTTAGGCAGCAGCTCGAACGCGGCTTCGTCGAACGTGGTGGACGTCATCGGAAGGAATCCTACTCAATGGGTCGGATTCACGACCGAGCGCGGCCACGTCCACCCGGGTCGGCCCTGCTCGTTACCCGACCGAGCCCTCCATCTGCAGCTCGATCAGGCGGTTCAGCTCGACCGCGTATTCCATGGGCAGCTCGCGGGTGATCGGCTCGATGAACCCGTTCACGATCATCGCGGTCGCCTCGACCTCGGACAGCCCCCGGCTCATCAGGTAGAAGAGCTGATCTTCGCCGACCTTCGAGACCGTGGCCTCGTGGCCCAGCGCCGCCGTCTCGTCCTCCACCTCGATGTAGGGGTACGTGTCGGAGCGACTCTCCTCGTCCAGGATCAGCGCGTCGCATCGGACGTTGGACCGAGCGTGGTGGGCGCCGGGCTCGACCCGAACGAGGCCTCGGTACCCGGTCCGGCCGCCGTCCTTCGAGACCGACTTCGACGTGATCACGCTGGTCGTGTACGGCGCGGCGTGGATCGCCTTCCCGCCCGCGTCCGTGTGCATCCCCTTGCCGGCGAACGCGACGGAGAGCACTTCGCCGCGGGCGCCCTTGCCCAGCAGGTAGATCGACGGGTACTTCATGGTGACCTTCGAGCCGATGTTGCCGTCGACCCACTCCATCACGGCGTCCTCGTAGGCGGCCGCACGCTTGGTCACCAGGTTGTAGACGTTGGTGGACCAGTTCTGGATCGTGGTGTAGCGGACCCGCGCACCCTTCATCGCCTTGATCTCGACGACCGCGGAGTGCAGCGAGTCGCTCGTGTAGATCGGGGCCGAACAGCCCTCGACGTAGTGCACGTACGAACCCTCGTCCGCGATGATCAGCGTCCGCTCGAACTGCCCCATGTTCTCGGCGTTGATCCGGAAGTACGCCTGCAGCGGGATGTCGACGTGGACGCCCGGCGGGACGTAGATGAACGATCCACCGGACCATACCGCGGTGTTGAGGGCCGCGAATTTGTTGTCGTTCGCCGGGATCAACGT
>DATAEV010000023.1:0-8406 GCA_036257875.1 Actinomycetota bacterium
GCCCAACCATCACATCGTGAGCGGCGGCGAGACGGATTCCTGGTGCCTGCTGGTCGAGCCGACACCTGACGGTCGGACACGGCTGATCAGCCGGTGGCGGCAGGACTGGCCCAAGTCCGCCGGCACCTACGTCTGGATCGCCTTATCGGATCCTGGGGCCTTCCTCATGGAACAGAGGATGCTCCGGCGGATCCGGGATCTCGCCGAGAGGGATCGAGCGGTCGAGCGGGTCATGCAAGAGATAGCGCTGAGCTGCGGGCGCCAAGGAGCCGCAGGAAGAGGGGCCTCGCGGTTGTGATGGCGATCGGTGGCGTCGTATCCAGAGCGAGCCACGCGGAGCGGGTCAGACGACCCTGAGCACCCGGGACCATTGACCCTGACCATCCCGGCTCGTACGGCGCAGTGTGGTCTCACGAGGAGGTGAGTCAAGATGCGTTACAGCTCCGAACTGATGCAAGACGGTCCGTACTTGCAGGTCGTACTCCCGGACGTCCTGCCGCCCGATTGGGATGAGCTCCGCCACGATGTCGAGTCCGCGATCGACGACGGGGCTACCCGCGTGACGGTCATCGCGAGCGATCACGTCGGACTCGAGACGGATGACGACCGACTCGAGGCCATGGTCGACTCGCTCAAAGGCGAAGGTGTGGAGGTCGTGGTCGTCCGGCAGGGCGAGCCGAGCTTCGGCGACGTGTTCCCTTTCGAGGAGACCCTCGGTGTCCGCGGCGGATGATCACGTGAGACTCGAGAGGCGAGCTTCGTGCCGGCCGACTGGCATCGAGCGTGGGACCCGACTACCTTGTCGGGGAATCGCGCGCTCGAAGGGGAAGAGAACGTGACGTGGGGGAGCGCGACCGTGCGGGCTGCGGTGATGCTTGTCGCGAGCTTCGTGCTGTTCGCCTATCTCCCCGATCGCCTCCTCGCCTATCTGGCCGTTCGAACGACACCTACGGTTCGTGATCTGCTCGTGAGCCTCTCGTGGGTCGTCACGCTCGTCCTCGCGTTCTGGCTGTTCGTTCGTCTTCAACGCACGGGAGAAGCCTGAGCCGTGCGCTTCACACAGGTCGAGGCCGGTGGAGAGTGGTTCGACGCCAACGTTCCCTGCACACAAGCATGCCCCGTGCTCACGAACGCCGGCCGATACGTGGCGGCGATCGCCGCCGGCGACGACCGACTCGCTTACGACATCGCTCGCCTCCCCAACCCGTTCGCCTCGATCTGTGGCCGGGTCTGCGCAGCCCCGTGTGAGATCGCCTGCCGCCGAGGCGCGATCGATCAGCCGATCGCGATCAGGGCGCTCAAGCGGTACGTCTGTGAGCGGTTCGGCGTCGAGAGCGAGACCGGGGCCGCCGCATACACCGCCGCCGCCCCCCGCGCGCCGGCGCGTGACGAGCGCGTGGCGATCGTCGGCGCCGGTCCGGCCGGCCTCGCGTGCGCGCACGACCTCGCGACGTACGGCTACCGGCCGGTTGTGTTCGAGGCGCAACGGGAGCCGGGAGGCATGATGGTCCTCGGGATCCCGCCGTACCGGCTGCGCCGCGACCTGCTCGACGCCGAGATCAGGGCCATCCTCGACATGGGCGTCGAACTGCGCACCGGCCTGCGTCTCGGGGAGGACTTCAGCTTGGCCTCCCTCAAGCAGGAGGGGTTCGGATCGGTGTTCCTCGGCATCGGCGCGATGCGGAGCCGCGATCTTGAGATCCCCGGGATCGATCTCGACGGCGTGCTTCGCGCGGTGGACTTCCTCTTGAACGTCAATCTCGGGTACCGGGTCGAGCTCGGCGACGACGTGGTCGTCGTCGGTGGAGGCAACGTCGCGCTGGACGCGGCCCGGAGCGCGCTCCGTGAGATCGCCGCCGGACGGGTCGTTCCGACCGCTGGAGTCGACCGCGTGGATGAGACCGAGGCCGAGACCCAGGCTGAGGCCGACGCGGCCGGAGCCGCCACCGCCGCGGCGCTGGACGTCGCCCGAACGGCCGTCCGGCTGGGGGCCCGTCGCGTCCGCTGCGTGACGCTCGAGAGCCGGGTCGAGATGCCGGCGAGCGAGTTCGAGATCGAGGAGGCCGAGGTCGAAGGGATCGAGCTCTTGCATCGTCTGGGGCCGAAGCGGGTCCTCGGAGCGGATCACGTCGAGGGGCTCGAAACGGTCGATGTGGCGTCCGTGTTCGACGTCGACGGCCGATTCAACCCCTCATTCATCGACGGCACGGAGGACACGATCACGTGCGATTCCGTGATCCTCGCGATCGGCCAGACGGCGGATCTCTCCTGGCTGGAACCCGATGACGGCGTAGAGACGACTCGCCGCGGCACCGTCACCGTGGACACGGAGACGATGGCGACGACCGCAGAAGGCGTCTATGCGGGGGGTGATCTGGCCTACGGACCACGCAACCTCATCGATGCGATCGCTGACGGCCGCCGCGCAGCAGCCTCGATCCACCGGCAGTTGAGCGGGGAGGAGCCGCTCCGGCCCTCGCTTTCCGGTCGCCGTCTCCTCCCGATCGTGGCGGTGAACCGAGGACCGCGGCAGGAGGAATACACGGAGCGGTCGAGGGTCTCCGTGCCCGCGGAGCCGAGCGGGCGGCGCATCGGCTCGACCGAGATCGAGCTCGGTTACTCGGAGGAGGAGGCTCGTCTCGAAGCCGGCCGCTGCCTGCAGTGCTTCCTGAACATCACGCTCGAACCCTCCTTGTGCATCCTCTGCGGAGCGTGCGTCGATATCTGCCCGGAGAACTGCATCCGGATCCTTCCCGCCGACGACATCGAGGATCTGGTCCCGGAGCGACCTTCCAGCGTGCTGGTGCTGCAGGAGGAGCTCTGCATCCGATGCGGGCTGTGCGTCGACCGCTGCCCGACGGACGCCCTGTTCATGGACAGCTGGTCGGAGGCGTCGACGGCGCCGATCGCCCTCCAGCCGGTGGCGGGCTGAGGGTCGGCCATGGGCTCGAACGGACGGAAGGTCCGCGACGCCGGCTGGTACCGATCGATCCTCCACCCGGGCGAGGTGTACCGGAACAACGAGATCTACCGATCGGTGGTGCGCCACCCGAAGCCGGACACACCGCGCGGCCGCGCGATGACCTCGTTCCAGAATTTCTTCCTGCACATCTATCCCGTGAAGGTGCCGCGCCAGATCATCCGGACGCGGACCACGCTTCGGCTCGGGTTCATCGCGGCGGTCTTGTACGGGATCTTGTTCATCTCGGGCACCTACCTGATGTTCTTCTACCGGCCGACGGTCCCCGATGCGTACTTCGACATGCACACCCTGTCCACGAGCGTCGCGTTCGGGCAGTTCGTGCGGAACGTCCACCGCTGGTCTGCCCACCTGATGGTCGTCGTCGTCATCCTCCACCTGCTCCGGGTCTTCTACTCCGGGGCCTACCGCCCGCCGCGCCAGTTCAACTGGGTGATCGGGGTTTCGCTGCTCGTCCTCACCTTGTTGATGTCCTTCACCGGCTATCTGCTGCCGTGGGATCAGCTCGCCTACTGGGCGATCACCGTCGGCACCAACATCGCCGGGTACGTGCCGCTGTTCGGGACGCACGTGAGGAACCTGATGCTGGGCGGAACGGAGGTGGGGAGTGCCGCGCTGCTCCGCTTCTACGTGTTGCACATCTACTTCATCCCGGCCCTGATAACGGTGATCCTGTCGATCCACATCTGGCGCGTCCGCAAGGACGGCTTCGCGGTGAGCGATCGAAGGCCGGCGCCTGAGGCCGAACGCGAACCCGTAAAGGAAGTGGCCGATGCCAAAGCCTGAAGAGGAGCCGCGCTTCCGACTGCTCGGGGTCGTGCCACAAGAGGTGCAGCAGCGCGACCGTCAGGAACCAGACGATGGCGTGTTCACCTGGCCGCACCTGTTGATACGTCACGTCGCCGTCGCCGCCGGAACGATCGCGTTCGTGTTCGTGCTGGCGATCCTTTTCGATGCGCCCTTGAAGGACATCGCGAACCCGAACCAGACCCCCGAGGTGGCTAAGGCTCCGTGGTACTTCGCGGGGCTGCAGGAGCTGCTCTCGCATTTCACACCGATGGTCGCGGGCGTGCTGATCCCTGGCGCAGCGCTCCTGTGGTTGGTCGCACTGCCTTACCTCGACCGTGGCAAGGGATGGCGGGTCCGCGACCGGAAGTTCGTGGTCGTCGTGTTCACCGTGATCGCGGTGACGGCGCTCGTGCTCACCGTGATCGGCACGTTCTTCCGAGGCCCCGCGTGGTCATGGGTCTGGCCCTGGCAGCACATGTACGCCGAGCCGTAGCCATGAGCGAACCGGACATCACCAACGCGCCGCCCGCCGAGGACCCAGGTCGCGGTGTCGATCGCCGTCGTTTCCTCAACGGCACGTGGAAGGCACTCGGAGTCGTGCTGATCGCCGAAGGCCTGTGGACCAGCTACGACATCTTGAACCCGCGTCCGGCCGAAGGGTTCGGCTCGATCGTGGACGCCGGATCCGTGAAGGACTACATGACTGAGGGAACCGTCACGTACTTCCTGAGCGGCCGGTTCTACGTCACCCAGTCGCAGGGTGGGCTACGCGCCCTGTACCAGAAGTGCCCTCACCTGGGATGCCGCGTCCCCTTCTGCGAGAGCTCCGGTCGGTTCGAGTGCCCGTGCCACGGGAGCGTCTACAACGTGATCGGCGAGTACCTCTCGGGACCGGCTCCGCGAGGGATGGACCGCTTCCAGATCGCGATCAGCTCCGACGGCCGGGTACTCGTCGACACCTCGTCGGTGATCGAGGGACCTCCACACGGCGTCCTGACCGCGCCGAGCGCCGCGAACGGGCCGTCCTGCAGCGCCGGGGGTGTAGCGTGACCGAGACGATCCGAGACGATCCGGAGCTCGTCCGTTCGACGCGGCGATGGCAACTCGTCGGCGCCTGGCTCCTGCTGATCCTCGTTCTGTCATTCCCCCTCTACAAGCTCACCGAGAGCTCCCGGCGAGCCGACGCCGCCATGCTGCAACAGCAGGCGCAGATCACGACGGGCGGCCAACTGTGGGCGCTCAACTGTGCGGAGTGTCACGGCAAGATGGGCGAGGGGACCAGCGCGCCCGCGCTGAACTCCCAACAGTTCCTGACGAGCGTCACCGACGCCCAGATGACGAACATCATCCGCGGCGGTGTGCCTGGATCCGCGATGCCCGCGTGGCTCGCCGACTACGGTGGCCCGCTAACCGACCAACAGATCGCCGCTCTCGTCGCCTACATCCGCTCGTGGGAACCCACGGCGCCGAGCCGGTCCGATTGGCGCACGCCTAGCGGCGGTTAGCGCGATGACAGCCGTGCGCCGACCACGCTGGGTGCTCATGGCGATCCTCGCCGGGGTCGTCTCGTTGTCGGTTCCGGCGTGTAGCGCGAACGCGCCGACCGCGGCGGGGACCGTCGCCTACATCCCCAACTACCAGGGAGGCGGTGAGGCCGCGGCCGGACCTCCGGTTCAGGGCTATCGCAGCCCGATCCCAGTCATCACCGCATCCCTGTCGGATACCGACCCCACCCACATGGCGATCGACCTGTCCCAGTCCTATGCCCCGGCGGGTCAGGTGAGCTTCCTCATCACGAACGCCGGCACGGTGGATCACGAGATGGTGGTGCTCAAGACCGACGAGCCGGCCGACTCGTTCCCGATCACCGGGTTCGAAGGGGAGCCGAACCGGTTCGACGAGGACGCCAAGGGCCTCACCAACGTGGGGGAGACCGGCGATCCGGCGATGAAGCCCGGCACCTCGAAGATGCTCACGATCGACATGGCCGAGGGCCACTACGCGATCGTGTGCAACCTGAACGGGCACTACGCCTCCGGGATGCATCAGGACTTCTGGGTCACGCCCAAGGCAGGCTCGGTCGCCTGATCGCTGACGACGGTTCTCTGGATCCGACCGGAAGTTCCATCGTCCCGGCCTGGGCCGAAGGTCCTCTCTCCGCCGGGCCCTTGGACGCTGAGATAACGGCGCTCCAAGACGTATGTTCGGCTAGACGAAGTAGGGAGGCGAACGATGGAGCGCTTGGATCGATCCGACATCGACGCCGACGTCATCTACGAGCACAACGACGGACGCGCCCGGCCTGGTTTCACGGAGATGCAGACGCGGGCCATAGCCGCTTTGATCGGTCTCGACATCAACAATGCCGCGTTCGACGTGGATATGTTCCGGCGTGGATTGGACGTAGAGCTCGAGCACGGGCGACGTGATCCGCAGACCAACGTGACGGACGACGATCCGCTGATCACGGGCAAGATCGCCTGGGCTCACCTGAAGGAACTTCCCGACTACTACGATCGCCTGGAGATCCTCGAACGCGTGCCGACGAACGGGTAACCGGCAACCCGACGCGGTCCGCGCTCAGCGCACCAACAGGTAGATGAGGGGGAGCGCCGTCATCAGCGCCAGCGCCACCACCACCAACGCCGTTGAGAGCTTTCCGCCGGCCTGGTCGCCGCACACGTCGCGGGCTCTCGAAAGCAACAGCATCAGCAGGATCAGCGGAGGCGCGGCCAGTCCGTTCAGGATCGCCGCGAAGTAGAGAGCGCGGACCGGGTCCAGGCCGACGAAGTCCATCCCAAGCCCGAGCAGCATCGCCGCGGCGATCACCCCGTAGAACACCCGTGCGCGGCCGAACGACCTGCCCAATCCCTCCGGCCGTCCCACTGCCTCGGTGATCGCGTACGCCGTGGAACCAGCGAGCACGGGTACCGCCAGGAGTCCCGTTCCCACGATCCCCAACGTGAACAGCAACGACGCGAAGGAACCGGCCAACGGCTTGAGCGCGGCGGCCGCCTCCGCTGCGGTCCGAACCGTCGTGATACCGGCGCTGCCGAGCGTCGCAGCCGATGCCACCATGATCGCGAACATGACCGATACAGCCGAACCCATCCCAGCGAAGATGTCTGCCCTCATGTGCCGCACGTGACCAGGGTCGAGGTCGCTGGTCTCGCCTGACTTCGTCAGTTCCTCCACCTCCTCGCTCGTCTGCCAGAAGAAGAGGTACGGCGAGATCGTGGTACCCAGGATGGCGATCAGGGCCGCGAGCTCTGCGGGTGTCCAGGACAGAGAAGGGATGAACGTCGACCGCAGGACCATCCTCCAGTCCACGTCGATCACGAACAAGACCGCGATATACGCGCCGAGCGAGAGTGTGAGCCAGCGCAGCACCTTCGTGTACCGGCGGTAGGGAAGGAACACCTCCAGCGCCAGCATCCCGAGAGTGATCGCTACGACCAGGACGGCGAACGGTATCGGCAGCACGAGTTGGAGCGCGGAGCCCATCGAACCGATGTCGGCTCCGATGTTGAATGTGTTGGCGAACGACACCAGCACCACCGCACCGATCAGCACCCACCGAGGGAACCGCTCCTTGATGAGCGAGGCCAAGCCACGGCCGGTGACCAGTCCCAAACGACCCGCGGTCTCCTGCACTGCCGCGGCCAGCGGCAGGGTGAACCAGGTCGTCCACAACAAGCCGAAGCCGAACGCCGCGCCGACCTGCGAGTACGTGCCGATGCCCGACGGGTCGTCGTCCGACGCACCTGTTACGAGGCCGGGTCCAAGAGCCCGGAAATAGCCGAACCCCCGGAGGTGATGGCGTCTCGCGTGTGCGCGGGGTCGGCCGGCCACGGCTCATCCTACGGTCGGACCGCTGAGGCGATCGGGCGATACATCGGTCACCCGGAAACGGTCAGCTCTGCGTGTACGTGCCGCCGATCATCGCGTCAGGGACCGGCGGGTTCGAGGCGACCTTGCTCGTTCAGCGTCTGACGAGCAGCTTCGCCGATGTACAGGTCGAGTTCGTGCTTGTCGGGACTTGTGGTCTCGATCGAGAACTCCGCCGGATCCGGCTTCCGCTTCCGTTCGTGATCCCACATGCGCCAGGTGTCGGGACCGGTGGACTGAAGGTGCCACCATCCCTCGTGGATCACCTCGCCGACGATCAGACGCTCTTGCTCGATCATCACGCGGTTGCACCAACCGTGCGATGGGATGTCACATCGTTCGGCGATCGGAGGTCCGTAGGTCACGGTGCAAGCCTACGCACGAAGCAACGTCCCCGTAACGGCCGCGCCTGGGGTTCCACGGGCGAGTGGCATCACGCCTCGCCGGCGCCGGAAGTCGCGGAGCCTGCCGCGGTGGTAGGAGCGATGCCGGGCCAGAGCTCGCGAACGATGACCTTGAGGGCGGCTGCGATCGGGAGCGCGATCAGCGCGCCAGCGAGTCCGGCAAGGCTCGACCCGATCAGCAACGTGATGATCACGGCGGGTGCCGAGAGGTCGATCGCCTTCGTCATGACCCTCGGCAGGATCAGATAGTTCTCGACCCGCTGATACACGATGAAATAGACCGCGACCGCGATGCCGTCGCCGACAGAAGAGAACAACGCGACGATCACGCAGACGACCGCGCCG
>DATAEV010000024.1:0-7577 GCA_036257875.1 Actinomycetota bacterium
GCACACGACTACCGGGTGGAGGTCGTGGCCGAACGGGAGCGCCTCGATGAGCGGGGGATGGTCTGTGATCTCGACGTCGTCACGGGCTGCCTCGCGGACGCGGCGCATCGCCTCCGCGACCGAGACCTTGCCGAGGTCTGCGAGACACCCATCGTGACCGTGGAGGTCCTCGCCGGGTGGATCCACGCCCAGCTCGCGTCACCGCTCAAGAACGACGGTGCGGAGTTCCTTTCCGTGCGGGCCTGGGAGTCCGAGGACGCGTTCGGAGGGATCCGTGCGCGCCTCTGAGTCCGCTGCGAGCGCGCGCCCATCTGACGCGAAGAGGCAGGCGGCCCTCCGTCTGTCGCTCGTGACGCTCGGCGACCCGAACCGGCAGACCGGCGGCTATCGCTACCACCGCAAGATGGCAGAGGCAGCTTCCACCCACGACGCGGAGATCCGGTTCCGTTCGATCCCGGACATCCCCTGGCCCCTCCCGATCGCGCCGGCCGCGCGGACGCTCCGCGCGGCCGCGATCCGCTCGGACGCCATCGTGCTCGATAGTCTCGCCGCGGCGTCCGTGGCCCCGTGGATCCGTCGGTCGCTCGTGCCGGTCATCGCCGTCTTGCATCAGGCACCGGGCGGCGTCGGTCATGGACGGTTCCGCACCGTCGCGCAGGGAGCGCTCGACCGCTCCGCGTATCGTCACGCGAGCGGCTTCATCGCGGGAGGCCAGGGCCTCGTCGACGCGCTTCGGCGGTCAGGCGTGCCGGACGAGCGCATCCGGTTCGTCCCGCCAGGATGCGATGTGCCCATCGACCACGGACCCCCGCTCGACCTCCGACGGGGACGCGATGTGGCGGTCTTGTGCGTCGCGAACTGGACGCCGAACAAGGGAATCGTGGAGCTGTTGAACGCCTTCGCGTCACTGCCGGAGCACGCTGCGACGCTCTGGTTGGTGGGGGCAACCGACGTGGATCGTCGCTATGCCGAGCGCGTGCGCCGGCGGGTCGCCGCGCCCGACCTGTCGCGACGCGTGGTGGTTCGTGGCGCCCTGCCCTTCGAGGAGGTCGCCCGGATGTATCGATCGGCCGACCTCTTCGCCCTCTGCTCGCTCGTCGACGCCTATGGGACCGCCTGGGCGGAGGCCATCGCGGCGGGGCTGCCCGTCGTGGGCTGGCGGACCGCCAACCTGCCGCGCCTGGCCGAGCACGGACGGGAGGCGCTCATGGCCGAGCCCGGGGATCTTCGTGGGCTGGCGTCTGCCCTGCACGCCGTCACCGGTGACGCGGGCCTTCGAGCGCGACTCGCGGCCGGAGCCAGACGGCGGGCGGGCACGCTCCCGGCCTGGCGCCGCTCGGAGCAGCAGTTCTTCGAGGGGGTTCGAGAGCTCCTTCGAGCGCCGGCGGCAGAACGGTGACGGGATGCCGCGAACGAAGGGCGACCCGCCGGGGCGGATGACCCGTGTGCTTCGGCGACGGTCTGGATCTGTTTCAGGACACGATCGAGCGCGCCACGTCCGTGCTCGTCGGGATCAGGCTGTCGGCGGTCGCGAACACGACGGCTTTCGCGAGCGTGAGCAGCATCCTGCAGGCGAGTTGGTAGCTGCCTGACGCGAGCGACCCGAAGATCATGAGGGGTACGAGCGGAGAGACGCGAAGCCCGATCGCATCTCGTTCCCTGGGTGCGAACGTCGCTCCCGCGACACATGGCACCGATCCTTCCAGGTCGACCTGCGCCAGCGCACGTCGTGGGGTGGCGCGGGAGGTCATGCCGTCTCGAGCAACCTCCGCGGCAGACGACCGCTCCCTCGCCACGCTTGCTCGGTTCGGCTTGCCGATCCCATGGAGCTTCGACAACGCCGCCGTGCGGCTCCGGACCCCAAGCTTGTCGAAAACGTGCTCGAGGTGCTTGCGGACGGTGGTCGGCTGGATCCACAGCTTCCGCGCGATCTCGGTGTTGGAGAGGCCATCCTCAACCCATCGCATCACGTCGCGTTCGCGAGCGGTCAGCGCCGCGACGCCGGCCGGCCGCTCGGTGAGGAGCAGCGCGGAACCGTCCTCGGAAGCCTCGACGAGGATCGTCGGGTCGCCGGCCGCGAGGTGGAGCCGTTCGTCGATCTCCTCGCGCATGTCGACGATGTCGATCGGAAGGGCTCCTGGTGACACATCGAGATGGTCGGTCAGGATCCGCCGCGCGGACCCGGAGGCGTACTCGACCCTTCCTGCACCGTCCAGCAGGAGCACGCCGGTGCTCGGCTCATGCTCGAGGGCCGAGAGCGCCGCGCTCAATCGTCGGCGGACGGACGCGTTCCGCCAGATCTCGCCGAGATGCGGTTGCAGCATGCGCGCCAGCTCCCGATCGCGCTCACCGAAGGGACGGTCGCACGCGTCGAAGACGATGCCCGCCCACGGTGGTCCGTCGATCTGGATCCACATGCGATCATGCAGGTCCCAACGATCGAATTCCGCCTGCCAACCCTCGGAGGCCCCCAGGCCCACGGCTGATCGAGCGGCAAGGTCGGAGGCGATGAAGATCCCGGCCGGTTCGGAGAACGTCGCCCGGTAACACGGGTCGGAAGGAACCGCGTTCCAATCGGCGTCGGTCACCTCGACCGGATCGCCTCCGACAGCGTCGAGCTCCGCGGAGCAGGGCACGTGCGCGATCTCGACGCGACGCGCGAAGTCGATCTCTTTGTACCGGGCGTACTCGCACCCCACGACCTCGGTCAGCCTGTCGATCAGGTGCGGCGTGAAGGGTTCGGTTCCTGCGGCCGATCCGGCTTCCTCGAGGAAGCCCAACAGGGCGGTCAGATCGTTCCTGCCTACCGGGGGGGGCATGCCCCGCGACGATACGCGGAAAGCCCCTATCGACTCAAGCCGAAGATGGGCGACCGCCTCTCGTGGCGCCCTGCCGTGCCCCTCGGGTCAGTGGACCGGTTGGAAGTAGTGCTCCGCCATATACCGGACGACGTTCCGACCGAGGAGTCGCGCCTGCAGGTCCGCGGTGCGGTAGTGCAGACCCGCCCAGACCCGTGCACGGACGATCTCGTCCAGCGGCTGCGAGAACCGATCGAAGAAGCGGGTCTCACCTGGGAAGCGAGAGCTCGTCACCCCGAATGGGACCTGGTCGGTGCCGAAGAACCTCCGCAGCACGCGCAGGTGCGCGCCGTCGAGGCAGAGGTGGCCCGACGGGTGCTCGGGGTACGGGGCCGTGATGAGCGCCGTCCACGAAGGGTCGGGCCGCGTCGCCGGATTATGGTCGCGGTTCGCCTCATGGATCGCTTGCCAGGGTCGCCAGAAGTCCCAGTAGTACTTGTCGTTCCAACAGTTGATCGCGGCATCCGCTCCGGCCATGTTCATCTTCGCGAGCAGAAGGGCGCTGTCGCCGAGGTCGATGCCACCAGCCGGATCTTCGATCAGGTTGCGTGCGACGGCGCTCCACAGCAAGGCCGGGCCGCCCGCGCTCTGCCAGAAGATCGCGATGTGGGTCTGCTCGGGTGTGCGCTTCGTGCTATCCACCGATCCGAGCCGCTTGACCGAGTTGAAGTCATGAGCCCAGGCGTCACTGCGGAGGTCTTGCGGCCCCTCGGTCCGGAACTGCGAGGAGCTCTGGATCAGGAAGGGCTTCACGTTGGCGACCCACGGTGTCGGATCCAGGATCGGTGTTCCATCCGGGTTCAGCTGCGGCTGCCAATGCCCGGGATCAGTGTTCGAAACCCACGGCGACGGCCCGAAACGTCCATCCCCTTGCCGGGCGGCGATCATCGCCGCCGCCGCCGCGTTCCCCGCCGCGATCCCGGCGGTCTTCATGGGGGAATCCGGTATCGCGCCGAGCGAGGCGGCGTACGAGGTGGCGAGTGACTGCAACAGGGTCGCCTGGTTCAGGAACTCGATGGTCGGGGGGACGGTCGAGACGATGTTCGTAAGGACGACGTAGGCGGCGGTCGCGACCGCAGCCTCCTTCGACGCCGATGGATCGAAGCGCGTCGCGAGGAGATATGGCTGATGCCTCGGCTCGATCGCGTTGACCGCGTCGTAGACGGCACCCTGCGTCATCCCCATGTTGATCTGGAGAGCGGGCGCCGCTCCGCCCGCGGGAGGGGGGAACGCGACGAGCGTGTCCGCCGCGATCCGGTTCCAGTTGGTGACCTCATTGGGCGCCGCCGCCGAGACAGGGTGCACGCCAACCGTGGCGATCGGCGCAAGGGCGCCGAGCACAACGATGGAGGTCAGCGCTGCAGCCGAAACCAACCGTCTCCTTGTCTTCATCGACGTCTCCCTTGTCGCTCGCGGTGCTCGATCTGGGTCGTTCGCACCAAAGGCTCGTCCGCACAGTGAAACGAAGTCCATTCGATTTTCGTCGTATCTTCCGGAGCTGAGGGACGCTCGCCGTTCTCGCTTCGGCCCGCGCCAAGCTATGGCCGTGCCGTTGTGTTCCTCTCGTGATCGCACCCGAACTTGATCCTGCAGCCGTTGGGGATCTGGCTTCCGTTCAGGGGGCCGGTGCTCATCGTTCCTCCGGCGTGCTCGCACCCGAACTTCGGCCGGCAGCCAGTAGGGATGTGCGCGCCGGTCCAGAGGTCCGCCGCATCCACCGAGAAGTGCACGGGTGCCGGCTGGGCCGGAGCGCCGCCCCTCGACGACCAGATCGACGTTGCCTGGATCGCCAGCACGAAGACGGCCGAGGTGAGGGTCAGCGCGACGATCCCCACGGTCGCCCTGGAACCCTTCTGCCCGCCCAGAGCTTGGGTCGACATGATCTGCCTCCTTCCGCCTGGCGGGACCTTCGCCCGCCTGGTCGTGGAGAGGCTGCCCGTGCCCGGCTTCGGGACGGTTGCGGGATCGACTGCGGATCGACTGCGGGGAGCGATCCGTCAAGAGCCGCAGGTCGCGTGGTACGGCCGCTCGGGAAGGAACGTCTGCCACTCCTGCGAGGTGAAGCTCCGCCCGGCGACCGCGCACGCTCGTTGGAGCCAGTCCGACTGGTCGACGTTCCAGACCCAACCCGCGCCGGTGTCGGAGACCACCACGACGTTGTGGCCGTCCGTCGTGAACGCGGCCGCGACCGTCCGACCGGCCATCGGACCAGGGAACGCATCGCCGATCGTCGACCGGGTCGGCACATCCCACAGCAGCACGTTGCCGGCCGCGTCCGCGCCAACCGCGGTGCGTCCGTCGGGCGCCAGGTCGACGGTATCGGCGAACCCGCCGAGACCGGTCAGCGGCGCGCCCAGCGGCGCTCCCGTCTGCAGGTCCCAGAGGCGCGCGATGCCGGTTTGGCCGCCGGTCAAGAGGGTCCGACCCTCGCTCGAGATGTCGGCCGTCAACACACCCTGGTCGTCGGCGCGAACGGTGTTCACGACCCGGCGCGTGGCCGCATCCCAGATCACGAAGTAGCCGCCGGTGTCCCATCCCGTCGAGATCACGAGTTGTGAGCCATCCGGCGTGAACATCAGATCCTCGACCGTGCCGCGAGGCCGGAGCCGCCCCACGGGCTTGCCCGGCGACGCCAGCCTCCAAACGAAGACCACTCCCCGATCGACTGGGCCGCTCCCACCGAACAGCATCCTTCCGTCCGGGCTGAACTTGAGCGCGACCGTGCGCTGGGGCGCGTCGAGGGTCGCCGTGATCCTTCCCGAAGCGACGTCCAACAGCCGAACGTCACTCGCTTCGTGGCTCACGAAGCCAACCGCGAGGGTCGCCCCGTCGGGGCTGAACGCCATACCTTGGGGTGAGCCGCGCCGGTAGTGGTAGCGATAGAAGACTCGGAGGGCCGACGTATCGACCAGTGCGATCGTGCCGAGTCTCCCGGAGCCATCTCTCCGCGGCCCGCTCGCCACCGCGAGCAGCTTCCCGTCCGGGCTCACGGCGAACCACGGCCATCCTCTGTACCCCGTCCCGGCGGTGAACGGTCGATCGAGACGATGACTGCCCGAAAGATCCAAGACGATGACATCTCGGGTCCGATCGGTCGTGTACGCGGTTGTTCCGTCCGGCGAGAGCACCGGGCCACGGAGCGGCACGTCGCCGGTCTCCGCCAGGGTCGTTCGCACGGACCCGCTCGTCACGTCCCAGACCAGGAGGCGCGAATCGTTCCCAACCGTGACGACGGAGCGACCGTCGGGGGTGAAGGTGACACCGACAGCCTCGTATTGGGTCTTGTATGACCCGTGATGACCGCCCGACCCGGTCCGCACGTCGCCGGATCGAAGATCCAGGAACGAGACGTCCCCCTCGTAGTGCTCGTCGCCGTTCTCGATCAAGGCAGCGATGCTGCCATCCGGGCTGACGGCAACCGCTTGCCCCCCCGTGTCGTACCGTCGGAACCTGGTGAGGCCCGGGCTCCAGAGCAAGGTCGGTCCGTGGAAGCGTGTCGTCACGAGCGACCCATCTGGCCCGAACGCCATCGCGAACAGGGAAAGCGGCGCGCTGATCTGGGGGAACGTCGCATGATCCCGGCCTGGCGTGAGGATCTTTCGGTCCGTGGGCTCGAGGGTCACCGCGTCGCGGAGCACGAGGAACTCCCGCAGGTTCGCGCCGTGCTCCGCGGTCAGGAGCTCGCTGCCGTTGGGGTTGAACGCGATCGCGTCGACGGAGGCTTCCGCTTGAACGGGATCCCGCACGGTTCGGGCCGCGACGTCGATCGGCACGAGGTCGCCGGTAGACGTCACGACGGCGAGGGTCTTCCCGTCCGGGCTGAACACCGCGCGTTCGGTGCCGGAGTCGACGATGACCGTGCCGGTGGGTACCTGCTGCACGGCATCGAAGAATTCGACCGTCGATCCGGCGTCCCCGATCGCGAGCGTCCTCCCGTCCGGAGAGATCGCGATCCATTGCCTCTCGCCTCCGGAGGGTGAAGGGCCGCCGGGTGGATAGATCCGGTTGATGATCGCCGGCGTGCGTTCCAGCGCCGCGAACAGTGCGCTCCGCGTTCCCGGTGAATCGGAGATGTTCACAGCTTCCCTTGCCATCAACAGGGCCAGTTGCGGATCGGCTTCCAGACGCGAGCCAGAGGCAAGGCGGCCGGCGTCCGCGAGCGTCAGTGCTCCGGTCGCTCGATCTCGTTGGGTGAGCGCGAGATCGCCGATCACGAGCGACGCAACGAGCAGCACCGCGACGCCGGCGAGGAGCCCGCGCAGTCGCCGGTTCGTGCGACGAGCGCGAACGGCCTCGCCCTCAGATGCGGCGCGACTCGCTCGGAGGAACTCCCGTTCGAGGTCGTTCAGATCCGCCTCATGCGGCTCCGCCCACTCCCACGCCGCCGTGGATCGAGCGCCCCGGTAGAGATCGGCGGGGTCACGCCCCCCCTCGTCCCACGTGTGCGACGACTCCGTCACGTGACGATGGAGCTTGCGTCCCTCCGCATCGTCCTCGAGCCAGGTCCGGAGCCGCGGCCATTCGCGGAGCAACGCTTCGTGGGCGACCTCGGCCGTCCCTTCGGCGATGGTCACGAGCCGCGCGTCGGTGAAGACCGCCAACGCGCGCGACGCGTCGGCGTCGCGGTCCAGGTCGAACTCCGCCAGTGGCGCGCGACGTCGGACCACCTCCGCCCCTTCGCCCGGCGCCGCCAAACGAAGCAGGATGCGCTTGGCCGCC
>DATAEV010000032.1:0-13680 GCA_036257875.1 Actinomycetota bacterium
GCGCTGAGGATCGCGAGGATCACGCCGATCGTCCGAGCCCACACCGCGCCCGTGAACAACCAGAAGCCAGCGAACACGATGACGATCCCCAGGATCAGATGGATCCAGCCCCAGGTCGAAACGTCGAACTTCAGGAAGTAGCCGTCCCCCAGCTGACCACCGGGCGTGTAGATGCTCTTCTTGAGGATCGCGGACAGCCCGGCGATCGCGTGCCAGATGCCGAGCATGATCATCATGAACCCGGCGAAGTACGTCCAACCGACCGCCCAGCCGCTCCTGTTGGTGTTGGCGTCCAACGACCTCCCCTTTCTCGAAACGCACCGCAGCGTCCGGTGTCTGGTCGCAGCGAACCACGGAATACCAGAGTCCCGATGGAGGCGCAAATCGGTCAGCCCTCGGGCCCGCACCGTGCTCCGCGCGACCTCGCTAGCATCGTTCGGCGTGTCAACGGATGCTCGTCGGGAGTGGTGTAGGTGGGTGCATGGACCGAAGCAGAGCTGGCGGATATCGGGAGATCGAACGAGCTCCTGATCGCGCCCGAGCGGCGCGATGGCACACTGCAGCCCTCGCGGATCGTTTGGGTCGTTCGCCTGGGTGATGACGTTTACGTCCGTTCCGTGAACGGGCCCGATGGCGCCTGGTTCCGGGGACTCCAGGCTCGGCACGCGGGCCACGTCTCCGCAGGCGACGTCGACGCGGACGTCCTATTCGAGGATGCGGATCACGGTCTGGACGACGAGATAGACGAGGAGTACCGGCGCAAGTACGGCCGGTCCTCGGCGGCCGTCGATCGCATCACGATCCCGGATGCACGGTCGACGACGGTCCGCTTCGTGCGGACCTAAGGGATCACGGACGACGCGGAACGGGTGAGTCAGTGACGAAAGCCGAAGGTCAGAGGCTTCGGCGCAGGCGCGAGCGAGCGCGCCGCCAAGCCAGAACGGGGACGAATTCGCGGATCGGAACACCGTCGAACTCCGCGAGGGCCTGTCGAGCGGCTTCCTCGATCGCTGCTGTGGGCACCGAGGCTCCGTACTCGCGGACGAGGTCGTCCCGGAGCGCCGGCAGCGCGTCCAACATCTCCCTGAGGGAAGCACGTTCCTGAGTCATGACCACTCTCCCCGGATCAGTGGCGGGACCGTGACGTGCCGCGAATCATGAACGAACACCCCGTTTCTGTCGAGAGGGCAGGCACGCCTTCATACGGGTTGGGGGGAACACCCTGCTCGTCCGCGAGTCGCTAGCGTTCTCGGGGAGACCACACAGGGAGGGGCGAGGAGGATGAGTTCTCGACCGGGACTCGGGGAACCCCCACACAGGAACGTCCGGAGGCGTTGATGGTCTGGCCACCGTCGGGACGACAGTTGATCGCGCTGGGTGCGCTTGGGAGCGCGACCGCCACGGTCGTGATCGGGCTGCTCAGCGTGATCCAACATCCGTTCGTCATCGCCCTGTCGTTCGTAGCGGTCATCGCGCTGCTCGAGGGCGTGATCTTCGTCGTGACGACTTCGGGCAGGACGAGGTGGGTCGGGGCCGCCATCGCGATCGCCGGGGTCATCGCGTGGATCTGGATCGTGATCGACGGAGACGTCATCAACGCCGTGGTCGCGATGATCGTCACGGGCGTCCTGACGACGGTGCTCACGTTGCTGGCGTTGCGTCCGGTCCCGTATCGGCCGCCCGCCGCGCAGGTGCCGGCGCCGACCAGACCGTTCATCCTGATGAATCCGCGATCCGGCGGCGGCAAGGTCGAGCGGTTCGATCTTGATGGGAAAGCCAGGAGGCTCGGCGCCCAGGTTGTCTTCCTCGAGCACGGGACGGAGCCGGTGGCACTCCTCCAGCAGGCCGTGAACGACGGTGCAGATCTGCTCGGGGCCGCAGGCGGCGATGGCACGCAGGCTCTCGTCGCGCAGGTCGCGGCTGAACACGACATCCCGTTCATGTGCATCCCTGCAGGCACTCGGAACCACTTCGCGCTCGATCTTGGCCTCGATCGGGACGACCCGAGCCTCGCACTCGCCGCGCTCGGCGAGGATGCGGAGGAGATCAGGATCGACCTGGGTGATGTTGGCGGCGGCCCTTTCCTGAACAACGTCTCTCTCGGCGCGTACGCGGAGATCGTCGCGCGTCCCGAGTACCGCGACGCGAAGTTCAACACCGTGATGGCCGTGCTCCCGGAGGTCACGGATCCGCGAGCTCGATCGAACCTCGCGATCGAGGCAGTGGGCCGTCCTTCGATCCACGACCCCCAGCTGGTCCAGGTCGCGAACAACCCGTACGCGAAGCCCGACGAACCGTCGGCGGCTGGAACTCGACCGCGGCTGGACACGGGGATGCTCGAGGTCGACATCGTCGCCTACAAGAACCAGACCGAGCTCCGTTCATTGGTTGCCGCCGCCAGCATGGGTGCCGTCGAGCGCGCAGGCGCCTACCAGCGTTGGACCAGCGAACGGATCCGCGTGCGCTCGAAGGAGAGGACGGTGCGCGCCGGCGTGGACGGTGAGTCGATCGAGTTCCCTTCGCCCCTCGACATCTCGATCCGGCCGGGCGCTCTGAGGGTCCGTCTCCCGAAGGATCGACCGGGACCCAAGACCGGATGGCCCCGCGTCGACGGGATCGTCGCGCGCCGCCTCTGGTCGATCGTGAAGGCCGGAGACTGAGGTCTGGCAGTCGACCACCGGACCGTAAGCCCTAGAGCAGTCCATGGAACGGACGGACACGCCGGATCGAGCCCTCCATCTAGCGAGCAGGCGTGCTGGCACCTAGGCTGACGCTCGCAGGCCCGCACGCGTCATCGGAGAGGGGATCAGTGTCTGAGGGGCTGCGCAGGGGAGTGGTGATCGTCTCGGCGGGCGCCGTCATCGGCGTCGTCGAGGTCGTTCTCGCGATCTCGTTCGCGGTGCTCGTCTTCAGTGGCTTCCTCGAAGACGCCCGCCCCGCCGGCATCGGTATCTACCTCGTCGCGGCCGCCCTGACCCTCGCGATCCTCGCGTGGCGAGGGGGCACCCGCGGTGTGGTCGGAAGCGTCCAGGACGCGGCGGTACCCGTGCTTGCGATCGTCGCGTCGAGCGCTGCGCTGCACACGTTCGGCGGCGTGGACCAAGCGTTCCTCACCGTCGTCGCGGCGACCATGATCGTCACGCTGTTGACGGCGCTGACCTTCCTCATACTCGGGACCTTCCGGCTCGGCAACCTCGCGCGGTTCATCCCGTATCCGGTGATCGGCGGCTTCCTGGCGGGGACCGGGTGGCTGCTCATGAAGGGAGGACTCGCGGTCGCGGCGAGCACCGATCCGCAGCTGGGAACGATCGGCCAGTTCGTTGATCATTTCGAGTTGGTGCGGTGGCTTCCGGCCTTCGTCTTCGGGGTCGTCCTGCTGATCGCGACCCGGGTGGTGAAACGAGCCCTCGTGATCCCCGTCGTCCTCGTCATCGGGCTCGTCGCCTTCGCGATCGGCCTGCTCGTCACCGGGTCGTCGATCCACGAGGCGCGCGATGGGCTCTGGCTGCTGGGTCCGTTCCGGGCGGCGCGGCTCTGGCAACCCTGGACCTACCGTGCGCTGACCAGTTCGGGCACCGACTGGTCGGCGGTGTTCCACGAGATCCCCGGGATGGCCACGGCGGTGTTCGTCGCGGTGATCGGGTGCCTGTTCAACGTCGGGGGCGCGGAGCTGCTTCTCCACCGCGATCTGGACTCGAACCAAGAGCTCCGCGACGTGGGGTTGCTGAACGTCGTCTCCGGTCTCTTCGGGGGGATCCCCGGATACCACGCGCTCAGCCTCACGGCGCTCGCAAAGCAGATGGACGTCGACGGACGGGGAGCCGGCCTCGTGGCCGCGCTCGTCCCGCTCGCCACCGTGGCCTTCGGCGCCTCGATCGTGGGATTGATCCCTCGGATGATCGTCGGGGGCGTGCTGGTGTTCGTCGGGTTGTCTCTCCTCGTGGCGTGGCTCGTCGACATGCGCCACGCACTCCCGCTCGGCGAGTACCTCATCGTCCCTGCGATCGTGGTGACGATCGCCACCAAGGGCATCCTCGCCGGACTCGAGCTGGGCCTGATCCTCGCGGTCATCCTCTTCGCGATCAATTACGGCCGGGTCGACCTCGTTCGGGAAGTCCCGTTCGGGGCCGCGTTCCGCAGCAACGTCGACCGCCCGCACGGGGACCGCGTCATCCTCGAAGGCCTGGCCGAGCGGGTCCAGATCCTCCGCTTGAACGGGTTCGTGTTCTTCGGAACGGCGAGGGGACTCCTCGAGCGGATCAGCAGGCGTGCGAAGGCCGGCCCGATCCGGTTCCTGCTGCTCGACCTACGGCGGGTCACCGGCGTCGACGCATCCGGCGTCTTCGCGTTCCGCAAGGTCACGCTGCTCGCCGAGGCGAGCGGGTTCGAGGTCGTCTTCGCGGATGCATCGGATCGGGTGCAGAGCCAATTGCAACGAGGCGGTTTGGTCGCCCTCGACGGCGTCGTCCGATTCGAGCCGGACCTGGATCACAGCTTGCAGCGATGTGAGGACGAACTGCTCGCCGAGGCTCCCCCTGAGGCCTCGGGCGCCGACGATGGTTCCGCCGAGCTCCCGCCGCACCTGGAGCCGTACCTCGAGCGACGATCGATCCCCGAGGGAGCGGTCCTGATCCACCAGGGCGATGCACCCGACGACGTGTTCGTGTTGGAGTCGGGTCGGCTGCGGGTCGAGTGGGCGAGATCCGACGGGGGTCGGGTTCGGCTGAATACCGTGCGACCCGGAGCGATGGTCGGCGAGGTGGCCCTGTACACCGGGCTTCCTCGGAGCGCGGATGTGATCGCCGAGGTCCCGAGCGTGGTGCTCATCCTCAGCCGGGCCTCGATCCGGCGATTGGAGGCCGAGGAGCCGGCCACCGCCGCCGCGCTCCATCGGTGGCTCGCCACCACGCTGGCAGTGCGGCTCACCGATGCGCAACGCGTGTACTCCGCCTTGTTGGACTAGGGAGCCGGGCGGGGTCAAGCACCTCGAGGTTCACGGATTCGTAACGTGGGATCGGCCGCACTCCTACCTGCACCTCGTACGGTTGATGGATGGCAGAGCCGATCGGGATCCCTACGGACGGAGCTGCCCGCGCTGCCGTGGTCGCGTTGGTCGCTCACGACGGGAAGAAGGATGATCTGCTGCGGCTGGCGCGCCGATACCGGTCGACGCTCGAGCGGCTTGAGCTCATCGCGACGTCCCACACCGGCTCGCTACTCGCAAAGGAGCTCGACCTGCCGGTCCAGATCATGCGGAGTGGCCCGCAAGGTGGCGACGTGCAGATCGGTGCTCGGATCGTGACGGGAGACGTGGACGCGGTGGTGTTCCTTCGCGACCCGCTCACCGCGCATCCACACGAGCCCGACATCCAGGCGCTCCTAAAGATCTGCGATGTTCACGTGGTGCCAGTGGCCACGAACCTGGCCTCGGCGGAGATCCTCCTCCGTTCGCTCACGCAGGCGATCTGGTGGGGGCGCGAAGCGGCTTCGGCGCACGCGTAACCCGGTTCAACCCTCCTGTCCGACCGGCTGTGTCGGCCGTGTACACCCTTGGCGGGCCGTCAGGCCACTCGGTCGCCGTATCCTGCGTGCGGCGCCGGGTCGCCAGAACGATCGGGATATCCGGCCGGCTGCTGTCGATTCCGGCGTTCTCGTTCGTCTCTTGGGCGACCGATCCCGAGGAGGAGGAAGCGATGAAGTACCTGTTGCTGATCCATCAAGGCGATACCCCGACGCCGCGGTCGCCGGAGGCGTGGGCGACCCTTTCGGAGGACGAGCAGAAGGCCGTCTACGCCGACTACCAGGCGATCAATCAGACGCCGGGTGTCACCCCCGGTCTTGGACTGGACGCTCCCGAGACGGCGACGACCGTTCGGGTCCAGGACGGAAAGACGCTGACCACGGACGGGCCGTTCGTCGAGCTCAAGGAGGCGGTGGGCGGCTACCTGCTCTTCGAGGCCGATGACCTCGACGCCGCGATCGAGTTGGCTGCGCGGATCCCGGCGGCTCGCCTGGGCGGGGCGATCGAGGTGCGGCCGGTCGTGGAGTGGTAACGACCCTCGAACAGGTCTTCCGCGACCAGTGGGGGCGGGTTCTGGCTTCGTTGATCGGCTTCCTCGGCGACTTCGATCTCGCCGAGGAAGCCGCGCAGGAGGCGTTCGCGATCGCGGCGGCACGATGGCCACGCGATGGGACCCCCGACAATCCTGGCGCCTGGCTGGTGACGACGGCGCGCAACCGAGCCATCGATCGCATCCGACGCGATCGCACCCTGGCGACGAAGACGAGGATGCTCCAGGTAGCGGAGCCGGATGAGGTGATCGTGACCACGACGACGTTCCCCGACGAGCGACTCGAGCTCATCTTCACCTGTTGTCACCCGGCACTCGCCGTCGACGCGCAGGTCGCGTTGGTGTTGCGGACACTCGGAGGCCTGACGACCGTCCAGATCGCGCGCGCCTTCCTGGTGCCCGAGGCCACGATGGCGCAGCGATTGGTGCGAGCTAAGCGCAAGATCAAGGCAGCAGGGATCCCCTTCCGGGTGCCCCCTGAACATCTGCTGCCCGACCGGCTCGTCACCGTGCTCGCCGTCGTCTACCTGATCTTCAACGAAGGGTATGGCGGTCGCGGCGAGTTGGCGGCTGAGGCACTCCTCCTGGGGCGGGCGCTCGCCGAGCTGATGCCCTCCGAGCCGGAGGTGCACGGGTTGTTGGCCATGATGTTGCTCCTGGACGCCCGCCGCGAGGCCAGGTTCCGAGATGACGAGATCGTGCTGCTGGCCGAGCAGGATCGCTCACTCTGGGACGAAGCGCAGATCACCGACGGACGTGTCGCGCTGGACCGAGCCCTCGCTCTGCACGGCCGTGGCCCGTACGTCGTGCAGGCCGCGATCGCGAGCCTGCATGCCGATGAGCCGCGCGACTGGCCCCAGATCGCGGCTCTTTACGGCGAGCTCGCCCGCCTCACCGAGTCGCCGGTCGTCGAGCTGAGCAGAGCCGTCGCCGTGGCCGAGGCGCTCGGCCCCGAGCAGGGCCTCGACATCGTCGATCGCCTCGCCCTCGAGGATTACCACTACCTGCACTCAACGCGAGGAGAGTTGCTGCGCCGCCTCGGACGTCCGATCGAAGCGCGGGACGCGTACCATCGGGCGCTCGCTCTCGTACACGACGACGCGGAGCGGCGCTTGCTTGAGCGCCGGCTCGCGGAGCTCGAAACGCCGGCCGGCCCCACCCGCTGAACCGACGGACCAGTCAGTACTGGCTGCGGGAAGCGACTCGCAGCCACCAGCTCGACGCAGGGAGGACCGCGAAGACGAGCGTGATCGCTAGTGCCGGACCGGGGGTTCCGCCCGAACCTCCACCGTCGGCTCGCTGTGGCTGCAGGGTCGAGGCCGTAGCGGAACTCGACGGATCGCTCGGGCTCGGGGTGGGCGATCCGCTCGGATTCGGCGACTCGCTCGGGCTCGCGCTTGGCGATCCACTCGCGCTCGGCGATCCACTCGCGCTTGGCGATCCACTCGCGCTCGGCGATCCACTCGCGCTTGGCGATCCACTCGCGCTTGGCGATCCACTCGCGCTCGGCGATCCACTCGCGCTCGGCGATCCACTCGCGCTCGGCGATCCACTCGCGCTTGGCGATCCACTCGCGCTCGGCGATCCGCTCGGGCTCGGGGTCGGCGACTCACTGGGCGTCGGGGACTCACTGGGCGTCGGGGACTCACTCGGGGTCGGAGACTCAGTCGGGGTCGGAGACTCAGTCGGGGTCGGAGACTCGCTCGGGGTCGGAGACTCGCTCGGGGTCGGGGACTCAGTCGGGGTCGGGGACGCACTCACGATCGGTGGGGGTGGGGGAGATGGCTTGTCTACGAGCCCGCCGAGGGCTTCGACGATGTCAGAAGCGGTTTCGTCCGGCACGTTCGATAGCAGGGGCGGCACCTGCGAGGCGATCGCAGCATCGAGCAGGCTAACGTCCACACCGGCAGAGTGGGCGGCGTCCCGCGCCGCTCGAAGATCCTTCGCGTCACCGACCAGAACTTCGTACGGCGAGCCATTTTGGAGGTCTTGAACCAGTAGATAGAAGGAGGTGTACGCATCGGCGAGACCCGCATTCGCATCTCCAGCCGGTCCCTGGATGGAGGCCGTCTCCTGAAACATCCCTGGGACTCGTAGCAGCGCGAGGAGGATGATCGCGGCCGCGGCGGCGCCCTGGAACCGCTGGTACCAGCGACCACCCCGCGAACGAGCAGGAGCCGCAGGCATCGGGATCTCCTGTTCGGCATCTTCCGTGACGAGGGGAGCTCCGGCAGCGGTTTCCATCGTTTGAGCTGACGCTGCGGCGACCAACGCGGATCCACCCGTACAGAGATCACGGAGGATACCTTCGAGCTCCGCGATCCCGACCCATTCTTCGAGGTAGGCGTCCGCCCCACGAGCGGGTCCTGCCCAGGCTTCATCCGGCGCCTGAGCGAGGACGACGACCCTCGTCGACGGCGACTCGCGGCGAACCTCGGATACGAGTTCCGAGTCCCACGGTTTCGCGACGCTCTCGTGCAGGACGATGGCGTCGGGGTGGTCGTGCGCAGCAACCTTAGCCACGTTGACGTTGGGCAGGGGGATCGGGAGCAGCTCGAACCCCGCCTCCTGCATGAAGAACTGCACGAGCGAACGTTGGAGGGGTATCGGCACGGCGACGAGGACCCGGAGTGTCGGGTCCGTCCCTCCTGCCAGACGCGGTTCCTCGGGTGACATATCCGTTCTGCTCGCGCTATCGCTGGCCGCGGAACAGGGAAGGGAGCGGCCCCACCCCGGTGGCCAGGGCGTTTACCGTAGTCCGGTCGCGGTTCAAGAGCGATACGTCAACTGCGGGACATCGCTGGGTGATCCGCCGGACGCTCGTACGGCTCATACGGATCATCTCGGAGAAGGGGTTTCGTTCGGATGCGACCCTAGTCTCGCGATCCGCGGAACTCCAGCGCGTAGGTCCATTCCTCGGGATCGTCCTGATGTTCGAATCTCAGGAGCCTACCTTCCTCTCCACCCGGCAAGAGCATAGGCAGGCCGACGTGACCCCCGTCGGGCCACAGTTCGCTCCGTGCGCCGGCCTCCATCAGCAGCAGGGTCATCGGGAGGTCGCTCGTTCGTTCCAGCGGCTCACGCCACTCCTTCTCCCAGTCCGGGCGGAAGCGCACGTAGCGAGGGACGGCGTGGAGGAGAACCTCCTCGCCCGGTCGCTTCCACGCCCTGCCGAAGAAGCGCCAACGCTCCCCGTCCTTCGACGTCTCGACGATCCAACACTCATGACCGTGCTCGTTCACCGTCCCCATTGCCCTCCCTTCATCGCCGTGATCACCGTCATGACACGGTGTGTGCCGGACCGCAAGTCGCTACACCGATATCGGGGCCGGTCGGCCGGGACCGACCCTCGCTACGATGGATGGTCGGAGGATCGTGCCCATGGCCCATCGGTTCGAGATCACCCAGGACCTGGAGGTCGGCGCTACGCCCGAACAGGTTTGGGAGGCGATCGCCACCGGCCGCGGGATGGATTCGTGGTTCATGGGGCAGAGCGAGGTTGAGCCCCGTGAAGGCGGCCGGGCTCGGTGGAGCATCGGCGGATATACGGAAGATTCCACGGTGAGTACCTGGGACCCTCCCCGGCGATTCGTGAATATGGGTACAGAGGGTCCGGATGGATCCTTCCACCGGTTCGACTATCGCATCGAGGATCGCGGCTCGGGTCGGACCACGATCCGGTACGTGCACAGCGGCATGTTGGGCGGGGACTGGGAGGCGGAGTACGAAGCGATGAGTGAGGGCGACCCGATGTACCTCCACAAGCTGGTCGAGTACCTCACCTACTTCTCGGGCCGGTTCGCGACCGGCATCGACGCGCAGGGACCGAAGGTGGCGGATCGAGAGCACGCGATGTCGACGTTCCGGCGGGGGCTGGGGATGGGCGACGATGCCGCCGACGGCGACCAAGTGCGTCTGTCCCCTGAGGGTCTCGAGCCGGTCGAAGGCGTCGTGGACCACGTCTCCCAGTCGTTCCTCGGCGTGCGTTCGAACGATGCCCTCTATCGATTCATCTACGGCTTCGACGGGTCGGTGATGGTCGGACACCATCTCTTCGCCGACGGCGTGGATACGGAGGCGGCGCGGCTCGCTTGGCGGAGATGGCTGGAGCGGCTGTTCGGCCCCTCCGCGGGTGACGGCACCACCTCGGATTAGCCGGCTGTGGCGAGCACGCGATCGACGCCGGCCGCCCAACGTGACCGGGATCGAGCGCGTGTCGCGCGACTGCTGAAGCCCCATGCTCCTCCCGACTGGGAGCAGCGATTCCGGAAGACGGATCTGCTGGATTCGGTCATCGACGGCGCGCCGATCCAGATGTTCGTGATGGCCGCCGACATCCGGGAGTCGACGACCCTGATGAAGGAGGCCGTGCGCTTCGAACGGTTCGCACTGGTGATGGACAAGTTCGTGACGTCGGTTCGCCGAGGGATCCGGACCTCGGGCGGTTGGTTCGACAAGTTCACGGGCGATGGTTTCCTGGCGTATTGGATCCTGCAGCCCGCTCCGCCCGACGAGTACGAGGAGCGGTTCGTTCAGACGACGGGTGACATCGCGCACACGGCGCACACGCTGATCGAACTGTTCCATCGACGCGTCCTGGAGGATTTCCGGAGCAACTCGAGGAACCTCTCCGCAGGGGTCGGCCTGTCGATCGGTCTGGACGCCGGACCCGGCTACCTGGTCAAGATCGCGGATGAGCTGACGATCGTCGGGTCGCCGGTCGTCGGCGCGGTCCGCATGGTGACCGCCGCGGCGCTGCCCCAAGAGATCGTCGCCAACGTCTACCTCGGCGAACGGATCCGCGACGAGCAAGACGGCGTCTACGAGGAGTTGGGCGTGATCGTCGCGAGGGAGCTCCGGCCGACGAAGGAATACCCGAAGGGCCAAGAGGTCTACTCGTTGACCTTCCCCGGGGATGGGGGCGATCCGGCATCGGCCGACGAGCCGTCGGCCGAAGACGGATCCTCCCCCGCCTGACGTTCGCCCTCTCCCCAGCGGTCGAACAAGGTGCTCCGCGGATCGAAGAACCCGCCGGCCGGTCGAGCATGGGCATGCCAGTGGTCGGGGATCCGGCGCCGTTCAGGATCCACCCAGAATCTTCCCTCCCCGTACCGCTTCGTGGCGACCTGCTCGAGCCTCCCAAGCAAGGCCCGTTCCAGCTGCGGATCGGGCAAGCCATGGATCCGCCACACGATCATCGGCGTCATGCACACGATGCAGTCCGCCACCCAACAGTCCCCGTCCTCGAGGTGCCAGTCGGTCAGTCGATCCGCCGAGCAGAGCAGGCATCCCTCATCCATCGACGGCCTCCAGCCGGGCGACGCTTCCGACGCCCACCCCGTGGTCGTGGAACCACCCGAGGTTCGCCTCGACCGCCATGGAGTAGGGCCCGGACGCCGGATACGTCGGGCACGGGTCGGCCGTGCACGGGTCCATATCGCTCATGGAGACGATCGTGCCGTCCTGCGCCACGAACGCCACCGAGAGCGGGATCAACGTGTCCTTCATCCAGAACGGGTCCGTGACGGGTCCGCCGAACACGAACGCCATGCCATCGTCCGGGGGCAGCGCCATGACGTGCATGAGCCCTGTCGCTCGCTCCGCCGGCGTCTCCGCGATCCGCACCCGCAGTCGATCTCCGCCACCGAACACCACCTCACCCTGCCGCATCGACATGGGCTGCACCGATCCCGGGGACGAGCACGCCACGAGCCCCGTGAGCAGTGAGATGAGCAGCATCCGACGAACCACCCGAACCATCATCGCGGAGACCCGCGGCTGGGCGGTCGCATCAGCTCCGCGGCCGGTTGCGACGGGATGCTTGGAGCGATACCGTCCGCCCGCGCATCGATGGTGAGAGACCTCTCGTCCACTCGGATCGAGCCCGACGTTACCCCTGTCGCGTTCCCGCGCCCGCATCCCGGGCGCTTGCTGACTGTGCTGCTCGTCGCGCTCACCTGCGTGCTCGTGGCTCCGCCTCGTGCTCCCCAGGCCGAGCCGGCGCCGACGGTCGCCGGCTGTCGGAACCCCGACGTGCCACGCTCGTTCCATCGGCATCTCGTCAGTGCGATCGAGGTGTCGGGCAACCTCCCAGGCGGGTGGGCGGGCTCGCCGTACATCGCGAAGATCGTGTGCTGGCAGGGAACGGCCTTCGATCCATCCTTCCGCGCCCACTCCGACGATCAGATCTGGCACGGCGTGTTCGCGATGACCACCCGGGAGGTCCAGACGATCGCGGGCCCCGGCATGAGCAACGATCGGTACGAGCTGATCTTGAGCCCTCGGTGCTTCGTCCACGGTTGGACGGAATGCTCGCACTCCACGGCGAACACACGGACCGCGCAACAGCTGATCGCGGGTCTCCGCTGGATCTGGTTGGACTACGGACAACCGAAGGCCGCGTGGCGGCACATCGTGCGAACGGGTCGGTTCAACTCCTATCCGCGACCGGGGACGGATAACACCCCAACGAGGTCGCCGTTGCGGCTCTGTCCTGTCCGCTCTCCCGTCACGTATCGGGACGATTACGGCGAGCCGCGAACGACGGGCGGGTACCACCCGCACTCGGGGAACGACGTCCATGCCCCGACCGGTCGGCCGATCCGCGCCCCCTTCGCAGGGTTCGCCGTCGCGCACAGCGACGACTGGTTCGCCGGGCATTACGTAACGGTCATCGGCCACGAGGGGTACGTGCGTAACGGACACATGGTGCGCTTCGGCCACCTGGGATACGTCAGCGCGGGCACGGTGATCGGGTACGTCGGTGCGACGGGCGACGCCCGCACGACCCATAACCATTTCGAATGGCACCCATGGAACATCCCGAGAATCCTCCACGTGGCGCCTTCCGGCTTCAGCCGCATCCTCGACGGGGTCGACCCGTTCCCGTTCCTCAACCAGGTCTGCCGAGGCTGACGTCGCCCGCAGATCAGCCGAAGGCGGCATGGAACGCCCACAAGAGGAGCGCCCCGGTGACCCCGATCACGCCGAGGACGACCGCCGTCACGCCGAGGACGACACCGCCGATCTTGGTGAGCGTCGAGGGGATGGAACACGAAGGATCACGGTTATCGAACAACCCCATCGTCGCCGTACGGAGGATCTCTTGGATCTGGAACGGGGTCCGGGTGGGAACACCGAGGGTGAAGGCGTCTCGGGGCGTTGGATCCAAGCCCCGCGGAGCGATGCTCGCCGCCTGACGCTTCCCGGTGACGTCCGTCGCAGTGGACATGAGCCCGGTGATACCCGGGCAGGCTCCGGGGGAAACGGGCGGTTGCCGGTTTCGGCTTCGGGCGGCGAGGACGAGCGGCCGGGATGGTGCCTTCGCCGAGGTCTCGCTGGTAGCGTGGGCCGGGTCGCCGCGATAGCTCAGTCGGCAGAGCACGGCCATGGTAAGGCCGGGGTCGTGGGTTCGATTCCCACTCGCGGCTCGAAGGTCGTCAAGGGACCCGCGAGTCGTGGCGCGGCACGTTCCCGCAGGTAAACTGACGGGCTGCTGGGGGCGGGGTAGCTCAGAGGTAGAGCAAGCGGCTCATAATCGCTGTGTCGCGGGTTCGAGTCCCGCCCCCGCTACGACCCGAGACGACCACCACCACGAGGCACCAAGGAG
>DATAEV010000034.1:0-7420 GCA_036257875.1 Actinomycetota bacterium
GACGAAGCTGCTGCACGAGGCCCTGACGGGCGACGAGCACGTCCTGCTGGAGGGTGCCCAGGGGGCGATGCTCGACCTCGACCACGGGACCTACCCGTTCGTGACCTCCTCGACGCCGACCGCGGGCTACGCGGCCGCGGCTGGGGGGTTCGGACCGCAGTTCATCGAGCGCGTCGTCGGCATCACGAAGGCGTACGTCACCCGTGTCGGCGCCGGGCCGTTCCCGACCGAGGCGCTCGACGGCGACGGGGAACGGATGGGCGAGCGCGGGCACGAGTTCGGCACCACGACCGGTCGAAAGCGCCGGTGCGGTTGGTTCGACGGGCCCGTCCTCCGAGCCGCGGCGCGGCTGAACGGACTCACGGAGCTCGTGCTGACCAAGCTCGACGTCCTGAGCGGGTTCGAGAGCGTCAAGGTGTGCGTGGGCTACCGCGTCCAGGGCGAGGTGTTCGACGACGTCCCTGCGACCCAGACCCAGTTCCATCACGCGGAGCCCGTCTGGGAGGAGCTGCCCGGCTGGGATGAGGACCTCGGCGAGGCTCGCGAGCTCGACGATCTGCCGAAGGAGGCGCAGCAGTACGTGCGCTTCCTCGAGGAGCTCGGCGGCGTCCCGGTCTCCGTCGTCGGCGTCGGCCCGGCGCGCGAGCAGAGCATCCCGGTGACGGCGTGAAGGTCCTCGTCGTCGGCGGAGGGGGCCGCGAGCACGCGCTCTGCTGGCGCCTGGCGCAGGATCCCACGGTCACGCGCGTGTTCGCGGCCCCCGGGAACGCCGGCATCGCGCAGGTCGCCGAGTGTTCCCCCGCCGTCGCCGTGGACGACGCCGTTGGGATCGTGGACCTGGTCGAGCGCGAGGACGTCGACCTCACGGTCGTCGGTCCCGAGGTCCCCCTCGTGGCCGGTCTCGCGGACGAGCTGCGCAAGCGCAAGCGGAACGTCTTCGGTCCTTCGGCCGCCGCGGCTCGGATCGAAGGGTCGAAGGCGTTCGCGAAGGACGTGATGGCGCGCCGCGGCGTCCCGACCGCCCGCGCCGGCGCCTTCCGTGACGTGCAGGAGGCGGTCGCCTTCGTCGATGAGCTCGGCGGGGCCGCGGTCGTGAAGGCCGACGGGCTCGCCGCCGGGAAGGGCGTGGTAGTGGCTTCGGATCGCGAGACGGCGATCGGCGCGATCGAGGACTGCCTGGTCGCGAACGCGTTCGGCGACGCCGGCCGGACCGTGGTCGTCGAGGAGACGCTGGAAGGTCCCGAGGTCAGCATGTTCGTCGTGACCGACGGCAAGGGGTCGTGCGTGCTGCTCGACACGGCGCAGGACCACAAGCGCCTCGGCGACGGCGACACGGGACCGAACACCGGGGGGATGGGCTGCTATTCGCCGGTGCCGTTCGTGGATCAGGAGACGGCCACCTGGGTCCTGGACAACGTCCTGGCGCAGGTCGTGGACGAGCTTCGCCCCTACCGCGGCGTCCTCTATGCGGGGCTGATCCTGACGGCATCCGGTCCCAAGGTGCTCGAGTTCAACTGCCGGTTCGGGGATCCCGAGACCGAGGTCCTCGTGCCTCGGATGCCGTACGGGTTCGCGACGCTGCTGCACGCGTGCGCGACGGGCCGGCTCGCGTACGAGGCAGGCAACGCGGGGTTCGACGACGGTGCGGCGGTGACCGTGGTGCTCGCCAGCGAAGGGTATCCGGGGAGCCATCCGACCGGGGTTCCGATCGACGGGATCGAAGACGCCGAGGCGATCGAAGGCGTGAACGTGTTCCACGCCGGGACCGCTCGCGACCCCGGCGGGCAGCTCGTGACCGCGGGTGGTCGCGTTCTCGCGGTGACCGGACAGGCCGGCACCATCTCCGAGGCCCGGGAGCGGGCCTATCGTGGCGTCGCCGAGATCCATTTCGACGGCATGCAGTTCCGCACAGACATCGCCGCGCACGCCGTGGAAGGGGCTCGCGCATGACCGACGTGATCGAGCCTGCGCCACTCGTCGGGGTGCTCGCCGCATCGCCCGCAGAGCTTCCGATCCTCCGCCAGGCGGGCCTGATCCTGGAGAAGTTCGATGTTCCGCACGAGGTCCGGATCATGTCCTCGTCGCGGAACCCGGATCTGGTGGACGAGTACGCGCGGACCGCCTTCGAACGCGGCCTCAAGGTCGTCGTGTGCTCCACCGGGCTCTCGGGTCACCTCGCGGCCGCCGTCGCGGCGCGCACGGTGCTCCCCGTGATCGGGGTCCCCATCGCCACCGCCCCGCAGATGGTGGGCAACGAGGCCCTCGCGATCACCGCGCAGATGCCGACCGGCGTGCCGATCGCGACCGTCGGCGTCGACGCCGCGGTCAACGCCGCGATCCTCGCGGTGGAGATCCTGGGCGTCCAGGACGAAGAGATGCAGGCGCGCCTGTGGAAGTTCAAGGACGACCTGGCGGAGGGTCTCAAGCTGTGATCCCGCGCTACGAGGTGCCCGAGATCGCCGACGTGTGGTCGGACCGCACCCGGATGGCGAACTGGCTCGACATCGAGCTCCTCGCGCTCGAGGCGTGGTCCGAGCTGGGGGTGATCCCTGAGGAGGACGCCCGCGCGTGTCGCGAGCGCGGGTCGTTCACGGTCGAGGCCGTGAACGAGCGCGAACGCGTCACGCGCCACGACGTCGCTGCCTTCGTCGACGTCGTGGCCGCATCGATCGGCGGACCGGGGCGCTGGATCCACTTCGGCATGACGTCCTCCGACGTGACCGACACGGGACTCGCGCTGCAGCTCCGGGCGGCGAGCGACGTTCTGCTGGCCGACGTGGAGCGGCTCTTGGCGGCGATGAAACGCCGCGCCCTGGAGCATCGCGACACGATCTGCATCGGGCGTACGCACGGCGTGCACGCGGAGCCGACCTCGTTCGGGCACAAGCTCGCCGTCTTCGCGTTCCAGCTGGATCGGGACCGTGAGCGGCTCCGCCGTGCGCGGGAGGCCGTCTCCGTGGGCGCGATCAGCGGCGTGGTCGGGTCCTACGCGAGCGTCGACCCACGGGTCGAGGAACGGGTCTGCGCGCGGCTGGGGTTGCGGCCCGCCGAGGCGTCGACCCAGGTGATCCAGCGGGACCGCCACGCCGAGTACGTGGGTGCCCTCGCGGTGTGCGCGTCCACCCTGGACGCGATCGCGACCGAGATCCGGCATCTCGCACGGACCGAGGTCCGCGAGGTTCAGGAGCCGTTCGCGGAAGGTCAGAAGGGCTCCTCCGCGATGCCGCACAAACGGAACCCCGTCGTCTCCGAGCGCGTCGGCGGCCTGGCCCGCGTGATCCGCGGGCAGGCCGTGACCGCGCTCGAGGATGTCGCGCTCTGGCACGAGCGCGACATCTCCCATTCGTCCGCGGAGCGATTGATCTTGCCGGACGCGACCGGGCTGCTCGCGTTCATGCTTCGCGACCTGACCTGGGTCGTCGACGGGCTGGTGGTGTTCCCCGACCGGATGCGCGCCCAGGTGGACTCGCTCGGTGGGATCGCCTTCAGCCAGACCGTCCTGCTCGGGCTGGTGGACGCGGGGCTGTCGCGCGACGAGGCCTACCGGATCGTGCAACGAGCGGCGGCGGCTGCGTGGGACCGCGACGCATCGTTCCGCGCGGCGATCGAGGCCGAGCCACAGGCGGCGAACCTCGATCTGGACGCCCTGTTCGACCCGACACGGTTCCTCGCGAACCTCGGTCCGCTCTTCGACCGTTTGGAGAAGCTTCCCGTGGAGGTGTCCGGTGGCTGAGCTCGCAGCGCAAGGCAAGGTCCGCGATCTGTACGACGTCGACGACGACCGTCTCCTGCTGGTCGCGACCGACCGCATCAGCGCGTTCGACGTCGTCCTGCCCGACGCGATCCCCAACAAGGGTCGGGTGCTGACGGGCCTGTCGCTCTTCTGGTTCGAACGGACGGCCGACCTGGTCCCGAACCACGTGGTCGGGGCGTCACTCGTGGAGTTCCCGGCGCCGTTCTCGGACGACGCGGAGCTCGCCGGTCGCGCGACCCTGGTTCGGCGCGCGCGCGTGATCCCGATGGAGTGCGTCGTCCGCGGATACCTGAGCGGCAGTGGATGGGCCCAGTACCGGGAGAGCCGGGCGGTCTGCGGCATCCCGCTGCCGGCCGGGCTCACCGAGTCGGCCCGGCTGCCCGAGTCCATCTTCACCCCGACGACCAAGGCGACCACCGGCCACGACCTGCCGCTCACGCCGGAGGAGGCGCGGAGCCTGGTCGGCGCCGGGCTCTACGAGCGCCTCAAGGAGGTGGCCGTCGGGATCTACGAGCGGATCGCCGCGACGGCGCTCGATGCCGGCGTGATCGTGGCCGACACGAAGTTCGAGTTCGGCTTCATCGACGGCGACCTCGCGCTGATAGACGAGGTCGGGACCCCTGACTCCTCGAGGTTCTGGCCGGCCGACGTGTACGAGCCCGGGAGGGCGCAGCCATCGTTCGACAAGCAGTTCGTTCGGGACTGGCTGGACGCCTCCGGATGGGACCACGAGCCGCCGCCGCCCGCCCTCCCTGCGGACGTGATCGCGCGGACGGCGGCAACGTATGCCGAGGCCTACGAACGGCTCACGGGAGAGCCGTTCGCGGACTACCTCCGGCGAGCCGGCGTGGAGACCGAGTGAAGACCTACACGTTCGAAGTCCTGGTGACCCTGAAGGACGGACTGGCGGATCCGCAGGGCAACGCCGTCGAGTCCGCGTTGCCGTCGCTCGGATGGACGAACGTCCGTCACGTGCGCGTGGGCAAGCACATCAAGCTGGACGTCGAGGCCGCCGACGAGGCGAGCGCGCTCGAGCACGTCCGCGGCATGGCCGTCCGGCTACTCTCGAACCCGGTGATCGAGGAGTACCAGGTCCTCGAGGTGGCACCGAAGTGACCGGCGGCGTCCCCCGGGTTGGGGTGGTCACGTTCCCCGGCTCGCTGGACGATCGCGACGCGCTCCGTGCGATCGAGCAGATGGGCGGCGAGGCCGTGCCGCTCTGGCACGCCGACCGGGACCTCCCCGCGGTCGACGCGGTCGTCCTCCCCGGTGGGTTCTCGTACGGCGACTACCTCCGGTGCGGCGCGATCGCCCGGTTCGCGGCGGTGATGGAGCCGGTCGTGGCCTTCGCCGAGCGAGGTGGCCCCGTGCTCGGGATCTGCAACGGCTTCCAGGTCCTCTGCGAGGCAGGCCTGCTCCCCGGCGCCATGATCCGGAACCGCTCGCTCCGATTCGTGTGCCGCGACGTGTGGCTGCGGGTCGAGACCGCGCAGAGCTGCGTCACGGACGGACTCACGCCGGGAGAGACGATCGAGATCCCGATCAAGCACGGCGAGGGCCAGTGGATCGCGACCCCGGAGCAGCTCGCCGAGGTCGAACGGGACGGGCTCGTCGTCTTCCGGTACGCGTCGCGGAGCGGGATCGTCGACGATGCCCAGAACCCGAACGGATCGACGAACAACGTCGCGGGCATCCGGAGCCCCGCCGGCAACGTCGTCGGGCTGATGCCGCACCCCGAGCACGCGGTCGATCCGGACGTCGGCCCGACCGGCGGCCAACCACTCTTCGCGTCGCTGCTGCACACGGCGATGGCGGGGGTGACCGGGTGAGTTCGGAGGACCAACCGCTCCACCGGCTGCTCGGGCTCACCGACGACGAGCTGACGCAGATCGAGGCGACCCTCGGTCGGGAGCCGAACCGAGCCGAGCTCGCGATGTACTCGGTGATGTGGTCCGAGCACTGTTCGTACAAGTCCTCGAAGATCCACCTTCGCACCCTGCCGACCGAAGGTCCGGCCGTGCTCGTCGGGCCGGGCCAGGACGCCGGAGCGGTCGACGTCGGCGACGGGCAGGCCGTCGTGTTCAAGATCGAGTCGCACTCCCATCCGAGCGCGATCGAGCCGTACCAGGGCGCGGCGACGGGTGTCGGCGGGATCGTCCGCGACATCGTCTCGATGGGCGCCCGCCCCGTGGCGTTGCTGGATCCGCTCTTGTTCGGCCCGCTCACCGAGGAGCGGAACCGGTGGCTGTTCGCAGGCGTGATCGCCGGGATCGGGGGTTACGGCAACTGCATCGGGGTCCCCACCGTCGGCGGAGAGATCCGGTTCGCCGATGCACATACGGCGGATCCCACCGTCAACGTGATGTGTGTCGGCGTGGCCGATGCCGAGGACCTGATCACGGCGCAGTCCCGTGCGGCGCAGGCCGGGTCGCTCATGGTGCTGTACGGAGCGTCCACCGGCCGGGACGGGATCGGCGGCGTCAGCGTGCTCGCGTCGTCGACCTTGGATGGCGGTGCGGAAGGATCGCGCCCCAGCGTTCAGATCGGCGATCCGTTCGCCGAGAAGCTCCTGATCGAAGCCACGTTAGAGCTGATCGCCGCCGGGTCGCTCGAAGGTCTGCAGGATCTGGGGGGCGCGGGGATCACCTGCGCCGTAAGCGAATCCGCCACTCGGGCCGGGATGGGGGCGTCCCTGGATCTCGACGCCGTCCCGCTCCGGGAGCCGAGCATGGAGCCGTTCGAGATCCTCACGTCGGAGTCCCAGGAACGGATGCTCGCGATCGTGCATCCCTCGAAGCTCGGCCAGGTCCGGGCGATCTGCGACCGGTGGGGGCTGACGACGGCCGTGATCGGTGAGCTGACGCAGGGCGGGACGCTCACCGTCGGGAGCGCCGGCCAGGTCGTTGCGGAGGTGCCGGCGTCGTCCCTCGCGGATGACGGTCCGGTCTACGATCGCCCGGCCGCACCGCCCGCGCGGGCGATGGGCGACGACGAAGACCCCACCTTCGCTCTCTTCGAGAAGGATCTGACGGACGCCGTGATGACGGTGCTGATGGCGCCGAACGTCGCGAGCAAGCGGTGGGCGTTCGAGCAGTACGACCGGATGGTGCAGGGCAACACGGTCGCCGGCCCCAACTCCGATGCCGCCGTCGTGCGGGTCGCGGGCACCCTGAAGGGTCTCGCCCTCTCGACGGACAGCAAGAGCCGGTTCGGACGTCTCGACCCGTTCCTCGGGGCCGTTCACGCCGTCGCCGAGTCGGCCCGCAACGTCGCCGTCACGGGAGCGGTCCCGATCGCGATCACGAACTGCCTCAACCTCGGCAACCCCGAGCGTCCCGAGGTCATGTGGGAGCTCACCGAATCGATCCGGGGGATCCGCGAAGCATGTCTCGCCTTCGACACGCCCGTGACCGGGGGCAACGTCAGCCTCTACAACGAGAGCGGTAAGAGCGCGATCTGGCCGACACCCGTGATCGGGATGCTCGGGCTCCTCGAGGATTACCGGTTGCGGGTCCCGAGCGCGTACCCCCGACCCGGGTTGGCGATCTACGTCGTGGGCGAGACCTTCGCCGAGCTTGGGGGGTCCGAGTTCGCCGAGGCCGTCCTCGGAGTCGTGGCGGGCAAGCCACCCGCGATCGATCCCTCGAAGGAGCGAGCGCTCCTCCG
>DATAEV010000036.1:0-3819 GCA_036257875.1 Actinomycetota bacterium
CACGACCCCGGCTGTTGAACGGCCGATCGCATCCACGGATAAGGTCCGAACCGTGGGCTCCCCACCGCTCGTCCGCAGACGCCTCGACGCGGGCGCCGCCGTCGCCGGGCTCGTCGTGTTCGGGCTGTGCGCGCTGGTGGCAGACAGCCACCGCGTTCCCGCAGCCGAGCACGCCGTGTTCTCCTGGATCAACGGTCTCCCCGACGGCCTGACGTTCGCCGCGCACAACCTGCAGTTCCTCGGCGTCCTCGCGGTCGGGCCGATCGTCGCGCTGATCGCCCTGGCCGCGCGGCGGCCGCGTCTCGCGGCCGCCGCGCTCATCGTGACGGCCCTGAAGCTCCTCACCGAGCGGCTCGTCTGGCGCGTCGTCCAACGCGAGCGGCCCGGCGTCACGGAGCCCGGAGCGCTGATCAGGGCCGGGACGCCCACCACAGGTCTTTCCTTCGTGTCCGGTCACGTCATGCTGGTGACCGGGCTCGCGTGGTGCGCGACGCCGCACCTCCGCGGACCCTGGCGCTGGGCGCCGTGGATCGCGGTCGTTCTGGTCGCCTTCGCCCGGATCTACCTCGGGGCCCACAACCCGCTCGACGTTCTGGGTGGGTTCGGGTTGGGTCTCGCGATCGGTGGCCTCACCAACCTGATCGTAGGGGTCCCCGAGGCACCCTGAGCACCGCGGTCACCAGAGCGCGGTCGGGCCCGCCACCTCGTGCAGCCTGCCGGTCCGCACCTCGTAGACGTGCCCCGACACCGTCACGCCGTCCGGGAACCCTTTGGTCCCTCGGATCCGACGTCATCGCGAGCGCTCTGCTCCGGATCCTCGAAGCTGAGGAAGTCCATGTCCACCTCGACCCCAGCCTGGTCCCGGATCATGTCGCGGAGCACGGGGTCGGTGAACTTCGTCATCCCGCAGTCGGTGTGGTGGATCACGGCGAACTCCCGGGTCCCCAGCAGCCAGCTGCTGATCAGCAGCGACCGGATCGCGTCTTCGGTGGCCCGGCCACCGGCGTTCCGGATCACGTGCGCGTCGCCGATGTCGAGCCCGAGGAACGCCGCGGGATCCACCCGCGCGTCGATGCACGTCAGGACCACGAGCGGCCGCGCCGGCGGGATCTCGAGGTCTTCCTTGTCGAAGCGCTCCGCGAACGAAGCATTGGCCTCCTTGAGTCGATCGACCTCTGACATATCCCTCCTCAGCCCAGCTCGACCGGTGCACCGACGAGCGAGCCGTATTCGGTCCAGGACCCGTCGTAGTTCTTGACGTTCGGATAGCCCAGCAACTCTTGCAGCGCGAACCATGTGTGCGAGCTGCGCTCGCCGATCCGGCAGTACGCGATCACGTCGCGGTCGGCGGTGATACCCTCGGCCTCATACAGGGCCGTGAGCTCGTCCGCGCTCTTGAACGTGCCGTCGTCGTTCGCAGCCTTCACCCACGGGATGTTGGCCGCTCCGGCGATGTGCCCGGGCACCTGGGCCTGCTCCTGCGGAAGATGGTCCGGGGCCAGCTTCTCGCCGCGGTACTCCTCGGGTGAGCGGACGTCGACGAATCCGGTCGGCGAACCCACCTTCGAGATCACCTCGTCGCGGAGGGCGCGGATCTGGGGCCGCTCGTCACCCAGCAGCACGTGATCGGACGGCTCGAAGCTCGGGACGTCCTGGACCAACTCCCGACTCTCCAGCTCCCACTTCTTCCGGCCCCCGTCCAGGAGCTTCACGTCGTCGAAACCGCGGAGCTTCAGGAGCCAGTACGCGTACGCCGCGAACCAGTTGTTGTTGCCGCCGTAGAGGACCACCGTCGTCCCCGATCCCACGCCGGCCGCCGAGAGCAACTCGGCGAAGCCGCCCTGATCCAGGTAGTCGCGACCCACCGGCGTGTGCAGGTCGGTGGTCCAGTTCCAGCCGACGGCCCCGCGGATATGCCCCTTCTCGTATGCCGTCGTGTCCTCGTCGACCTCGATCACGCGGACATCGCGGTCGTCGAGCTGTGCGTCGAGCCAGTCGGTGGAGACCAGCACATCAGGATTCGCGTACTCGGTCATGCGGAGATCCTCCTTCGCGTTCGCGTTCGAGAGCTTGGGACGTGCTCGCTGCTCAGGGTCGACAGCACAAACGCGACGGGATCATGAGGCCGACGAGTCCACGAGCACGCGTTCGGATCACGATCCCTACTCCCACGGTCGGCTCAGACGGTCGTTCTACCCGTGTTGCAGGTGCAACGTCAACCGGCTGCCGCGCTCAGAAGATGCCCAGCGATGCCTTCGCTTCGTCCGACATCAGCTCGGGAGACCACGGAGGGCGGAAGACGAGCTCGGGCCGTACCTCACGGATCTCCTGGATGGGCGCCAAGAAGGCGCGGATCTGGTCTTCGATGAGCGGGCCGATCGGACATCCCATCGTGGTGAGGCTGTACGTGATGTCCACGTCCCCCTCGTCGCTGACGTCGACGCTGTACACGAGGCCGAGGTCGACGATGTTGATGCCGAGCTCGGGGTCGTAGACCTGCATCAGGGCCTCCAGCACACGGTCGCGGAGACCGGCCTCCGGAGCCTCAACCGCGACCACGGGTGTCGGCGTTGCGCCTTCGTGCTCATCCATCGGATCGCTCCCGCCCTCGTCGTTCGTTCTCGTCGGCCATTCGTCCGGCGCGGATATTTCGGCACTATGCTTCCCTCAACGATACCGCCCCTTCCCTCGAGGAGACCGATGTCGATCCGCGCACTCATCGTTGATGACCATCCCGTCACGCGGGAAGGGCTCCGGACCGCGTTGGAGCTCTCCGAGGATGCCGTCGTCGTCGTCGGAGAGGCCGGGAGCGGGGAGGAGGCCGTCGAACAGGCCCGAGACCTCACGCCGGACGTCGTGTTCATGGATGTCCGGATGCCGGGGATGGACGGCATCGAGGCGACCCGGCGGATCCGCGAGGCCTCGCCGGAAACGAAGATCATCCTGATCACGATCGATGAGTCGCGCGGGGCCATCTCCGAAGCGATCCAGGCTGGCGTGTCGGGGTACCTCCTCAAGGACGCCTCTCCCGACGCGCTCGTCGATGCAGCCCGCAACGCCGTCGAAGGCAACGCGGTGATCCACCCGCAGTTGACCAAGACGTTCATCGAGGAGGCGCAAGCGGTCGGCGACGAGCCCAAGACCGCGCCGCTGTCCAAGCGGGAACGGGAGATCCTCCAGAAGGTGGCGGACGGGGCGACGACCCGCCAGGTCGCCACCGAGCTCGGGATCTCCCCCCACACGGTCAAGACCCACCTCGAGCGCATCTTCGAGAAGCTCGGCGCGAACGACCGGGCCCAAGCGGTCGCGATCGCGATCCGCACCGGCATCGTGCACTGAGCAGCGCTCTCGCTCCGCCGTTCGACCCCCACGACGTAGCTCGCTCAACCTGCGAGAGGGTCGGCCGATATCCCCAGCAGATGGCGACCGTGCTGCTCTTCGACTCGGCGGACGAGGTCGCGCGCCTGCAGTACCACCTGCTCCATGCGGCGCCCGATCTCCAGATCGAGGTCACGTCCGACGCGTTCCGCGCGGTCGAGTCCACCGCTCGCACGCGTCCGGACGTGGTCGTGGTCGACCTAGGTCTCGAAGGTCCCACCGGCCCTGAGCTGGTGCGGCGCCTGTGCGCCTCCTCCCCGACCACGAGCGTCGTCGCTCGCTCGACCGCGCGCGACCCTCACCGGATCGCCGAGACCCTCGCCGCCGGCGCCGCCGGGTACGTCTTGCGCGAGGAGGGTCCCGAGGTCGTGCTCGGAGCGGTCCGTGCCGCGCTCGGAGGCGGTGTCGTCCTCTCCGCGATGGTCGCAACGGCGTTCGGGG
>DATAEV010000039.1:0-4968 GCA_036257875.1 Actinomycetota bacterium
GGCCGCCTCCTCGGCGAATGCTGCGATCGCCTCGATCGTGCCGAACCGTGCCGCCTCGGGGGCGCGCTCGCCGTCCTCGAGGGCGGGCTCGCCTTCCGCCAGTCGACGCAGGATCGATCCTGGTTCGCCGGTGACGACGACGGTCGACGACCAAAGGAGGCCGCGGAAGGCCGCGAAGGGCGTGCTCTCGTCGAGGGCGTTGCACTGCGCGTCGAGCCACGAGACGTTCGCGTCGCGTGCGTGCCGTCGCAGCTCGGCGAGGAGCCGACTCTTGCCGATCCCCGCCTCGCCGACCACGACGACCGTTCGTCCTCTCCCCGCCTTCGCGTCGTCGATCACGCCCGCAAGCTCTCGGAGCTGGTCGGTGCGTCCGATGAGCGGGACGTCGAGATCGGCCCGCCGTTCTCTGCTGCGCAGCGCGACCGCCCCCTCGACCATATCGCGCTTCCCCTTCAGCTCGAATCGCGTCGTGGGACCCCACAGCATGCTGTCGCCCAGCTGGCGCCTGGTCTCCGGACCGACGAGCACGGTCCCGATCTCCGCCGCGGCCTGCAGCCGCGCAGCGATGTTCACGGCGTCTCCCGTCGCGCCCATCTCACGTCGACTGCCACCGCCGACCGGAGCGATCACCACGATCCCGGACTCGACTCCAACCCGCACGCCGAGAGGATCGCCCCCGGCACTCCGCGCGATGTTTCTGGAGTGTTTCGACGCGACGCGTTGGATCTCCAAGCCCGCGAGAACCGCACGCTCGGGATCGTCTTCGTGTGCGCTTGGAGCGCCGAACAACGCGAGGATGCCGTCTCCCGCCAGATCCTTGACGGTTCCCCCGTACCGTTCGACGACCTCGCAGAATTGGCGGACCGCGCCACCGACGACCTCGACGACGTCCTCCGGGTCGAGTTCCGCTCCCAGCTTGGTCGATCCCGCCACGTCGGCGAACAGGGCCGTGACGGCGCGCCGCCCGGCGGCGATCGGCGCTTCGTTCCCCACTCCTTGGAGCGTAGACCCCTGCGATGCCGGTCCGCTCGGGCGGACGGCCCCGTCGGGGTGGCCACCTAGACTGTTCGTCATCCATGTCCTCGCCGATGTCCCCCCTGCTCGAGCCGCTCAACGACATCCAGCGTGAGGCGGTCCTGCATACGGAGGGTCCTGTCTTGATCGTCGCCGGCGCGGGCAGCGGGAAGACCCGGGCGCTCACCTATCGGATCGCGTACCTGATCAGGGAGCACGGCATCAGCCCCTACCAGATCCTCGCCATCACCTTCACCAACAAGGCGGCGCGGGAGATGGCCGAACGGGTCGAGGGGCTCGTGGGCTCGGGCGTCGCGCGGAGCATGTGGATCTTGACGTTCCACTCCACGTGCGCCCGCATCCTCCGCCGGGAGCACACCCATCTGGGCGTTCCTTCGAGCTTCACGATCTACGACGACGGGGACACCGAGCGACTGATCGCCGGCATCCTCAAGGAGCTCGACGTCGACCCGAAGCGGTTCTCCCCGAAGGCCATGGCCGCGGCGATCTCCAAGGCGAAGGACCGCGTGATCGCGCCCGACGCGTTCGCGCAGATGGCCTCGAACTTCTACGAGGAGATCATCGCGAAGGTGTACACGGCGTACGAGCGCCGCAAGCACGATGCCGGCGCCTTGGACTTCGACGATCTGATCAGCGAGACCGTTCGGCTGTTCCGGGACCATCCCGATGTCCTCCGCCACTACCAGGAACGGTTCCGTTACATCTTGGTCGACGAGTACCAGGACACGTCGAGGGCGCAGTACGAGCTCGTGAACCAACTGGCGAGCCAGTATCGGAACGTCTGCGTGGTGGGCGATGCCGATCAGGGCGTCTACTCGTGGCGCGGGGCGACGATCCAGAACATCCTGGACTTCGAGCGCGACTATCCGGACGCCCAGGTCTTCCTGATGGAACAGAACTACCGCTCTACCGGCAACATCCTCGCGGTCGCCAATGCCCTGATCGAGCACAACACGCAGCGGAAGCCGAAGACCCTGTGGACGGATTCGGCCGCGGGGGAGTTGGTCGTCAGCTTCCGGGCGAACGACGAGCACGAGGAAGCGCTGTTCGTCGCCTCGGAGGTCCAGCGGCTCCGGGACGAGGAAGGGCACCGCTACCGGGACGTGGCCGTCTTCTACCGGACGAACGCCCAATCCCGCGTGATCGAGGACATCTTCATGCGGGTCGGCGTTCCGTACCGGGTGTTCGGCGGGGTTCGGTTCTTCCAGCGACGGGAGGTCAAGGACGTCCTCGGGTACCTCCGTCTGCTCCTCAACCCCCAGGACGTGATCAGCTTCCGTCGCGTCGTCAACATGCCGAAGCGGGGGATCGGCGACCAGACGGTGGCGGCGGTCGAGGCCTTCGCCCGCGACGAAGGGATCGACGTCGTCGAAGCCTGCCGGCGCGTCGACGAGATCTCGCTGTTGAACGGGCGGGCGAAGGGGGCGGTCGCCGGGTTCAACCAGGTCATGATCGCGCTCGAAGGACATCTGGCGGACGGTGCGACGGCGGCGAGGATGGTCGAGCTCGCGGCGCAGGAGTCCGGGTACCTCGCCGAGCTCGAAGAGGAGCGCACGATCGAGGCGCAGGGGCGGATCGAGAACATCCAGGAGCTTTCTGGTGCGGCGATGGAAACGGCCGCCAGGGACCCGGAGAGCGGTCTCGCCGGGTTCCTGGAGCAGGTGTCGTTGGTGGGCGAGCAGGACGAATACGAAGAGGAGGACTCGAGCGTCACGCTCATGACCTTGCACATCGCGAAGGGCCTCGAGTTCCCGGTGGTGTTCGTCGTGGGGATGGAGGACGGGATCTTCCCGCACTTCCGCTCGATGACGGATCAGGCAGAGCTCGAGGAGGAGCGCAGGCTCGCGTACGTCGGGATCACGCGAGCGCAAGAGCGCCTGTACCTCACGTATGCGTGGAGTCGGACCCTGTTCGGGCAGACGAGCTACAACCCGCCTTCGCGGTTCCTCGGTGAGATCCCGGAGCATCTCGTCGAGGCGAAGGAGTCCGAGACGCGGGTCCAGCAGCGCTCCCGGCCGCGGTACGGCGGACAGGAGCGCGGCGGGGCGGCGAGCGGTGGCTACACCGTCGTCGGGCTGCCGGGTCGGACCGGCGAGGTCGCGGTCGAGCGGGGATGGAAGGCACCGTCGGTGCCCCCGATCCCCAAGCGCGAGACCCCCGCGGTCAAAGAAGGCGACACGGTCATGCACGAGCGATGGGGGGAGGGCGTGATCGTGCAGATGACCGGCAACGGCGAGGACGCCGAGGCCACGATCCGGTTCGCCGAGGTCGGCGAGAAACGCGTCCTGCTGGCGTACGCGCCGCTGAAGAAGGTCGGATAGGAGGAGCACGATGGCCGGCATGCAACCCCAGGATGTCTTCCGCCTCAGGAGCGCGGCGGATCCGCGCGTCTCGCCGGATGGGGTCACCGTCGCATACGTCGTCGCGTGGGTGGATGAAGCGAGCCGAGAGCCGCGGAGCGCGATCTGGGCGGCGACGGTCGATGGATCCACCGAGCCTCGCCGCCTCACGTTCGGACCCAAGCGGGACGCGACCCCACGGTGGTCTCCCGACGGTCGCTGGCTGGCCTTCACCTCCGCACGGGACAGCGACCTCGCGCAGCTCTACGTGTCGCCGGTCGACGCGCCGGGCGAGGCTCGCCGGCTGACCGATCTGCGGGAGGAGGTGACGGCCCCCGTCTGGGCGCCGGATGGATCGCGTCTCGCGTTCACCGCGCGTGACCACGACGGTGACGACGACCTCGAGGACCGCGTCCGTCCGCCGCGCCGGATCGACCGACTCCAGTACCGGCTCGACAAGGAGGGCTGGACGGTCCGGCGGACGCATCACGTGTGGATCGTCGGCCTCGGGGACGGCGACGGACCGACGCAGCTCACGTCGGGCGATTTCGAGGATCTGGACCCCAGCTGGTCGCCCGACGGCTCCCGGATCGCCTTCGTGTCGGCCCGCCACGACGACTGGGATCTTTCGACCACGTCGGACGTGTACCTGGTGCCGTCGTCGGGGGGCGATCCGCAGCGGTTGACCGTGACCGAGGGCGCGTACGCCCGCCCGTCGTGGTCGCCGGACGGAAGCAGCATCGCCGCGTACTTCGTGCCGGGTGCGTTCGACGATCCTCGGCACGCCCGGGTGGTCGCGGTCGATCCGGTCAGCGGCGAACGTTCGGTGCTCACCGAGACCCTCGATCGCAATTGCCTGCCCTACCCTCCGATCCGCGAGCCGCTCTGGGACGACGACCAACTGCTCTTCGCGATCGAAGACGCGGGGCGCGTGCCGCTGTATCGGGTTCCCCGCGATGCCTCGTCGTCGCCATCGCCCGTGCTCGAACCCGACGGTTGGGTGACCGGGTACGACCTCGCGGCCGGCACCCTCGTGCACACCCGCACGACGCCTAACCTTCCGTCGGAGCTCTTCGACGGCGAGCGCCGTCTGACGGACGTCTCGCGCTCGTTCCGGAACGAGGTCTCGCTCTCGGAGCCCGAGCCGTTCGTCGCGGTGGCTCCCGATGGAGCGCGGATCGACGCGTGGGTGATGCGACCGATCGACTTCGACGAGGAGCAGACGTATCCCGCCGTGCTCAACATCCACGGCGGCCCCTTCACGCAGTACGGGCAGCGGTTCTTCGACGAGTTCCAGGTGGAGGCCGGCGCGGGGTCCGTCGTCGTCTATGCGAACCCGCGCGGGTCTTCGGGCTACACGGAAGAGTGGGGACGAGCGATCCGCGGTCCGGTCGAGGGCGGCCCGGGATGGGGATCCGTCGACCACGACGACCTGATGGCGGTCGTCGACGAGGCCGTGAAGCGGTACCCGTTCATCGACGCCGACCGGCTCGCCGTGATGGGAGGCTCCTACGGCGGCTACATGACGTCGTGGATCGTGGGGCATACCGATCGGTTCCGCTGCGCGATCTCGGAGCGAGCCGTGAACGAGATG
>DATAEV010000045.1:0-1585 GCA_036257875.1 Actinomycetota bacterium
CCGGATGTCGTCCGGCCAGGGCTCGGCCGCCATCGCACCCACGAGGTCGGATGCTGCCCGGGCAGCCTCGGTTGCACCGGTGAAGACCGACACGGTCGAGTCGCCCTCGCCCATGGACTCGAGGAGCATCCCGCCGTGTCCGTCGACCACCTGGGCCACGATGGCGTCGTGACGAACGAGGACGCCGCGCATCGCCTGCGGATGGGCCTCCCAAAGACCGGTCGAACCCTCGATGTCCGTCATACACAAGGTGATGACGCCCGCAGGCAGATCGGCTTCCCAGCCGGCGCGAAGACGCTCGATCAGCTCCCCGGCCGATGAGGGACGCCTGGAGGGATCGGTCGCGGTGCCAAGCCTGATCGCCTCTTCGAACACACGTCGCCGCTCGGAGTCGAGACCTGGTGGCCACTCGGGAGATCCCCTTCGCGGTGGGCTTCCAGTGAGGAGCGTGAAGGCGGTCACGGCCAGGGAGAAAACATCGGAGGCCCGGGTGGGTGGTTCCCCTGCCGCCACCTCGGGCGCGACGAATCCGGCGGTCCCCGCCCGGGCAACCCCGTCGCCTGTCGAAGCGATCCCGAAGTCCACGACCATGATCCGGCCGTGCTCCGTGAGGACGAGGTTTGCGGGCTTGATGTCCCCGTGGACGACGGGCGGGTCGTGCCTGTGCAAGAACGTGAGTGCTTCGGCTGCCTGGGCCAGGGAGCGAAGGACGGTCGAGGGTGCCAGACCGGGTTTGCCCTGGTCCGCCAGCAGACGCGCCAGATCGGTCCCCTCAATCCAGTCCATCACGATCACGTACTCGTCCTCGTGGAAAAAGTCGTCGCGCACGAGCGGCAAGCCTGCGTGCGGCTCCAGGGAGAGGAGAACCCGCGCCTCTCGGAGAAGCTCTCCCCGGGCAGAGCCCGTCGGCGCGGATCGGATCTTCAGGGCCACCAGCCGGTCGTGCCGACGGTCGAGAGCGCGCAGCACGCGCCCTTCCCCTCCCGACCCGACCACCTCGAGGGGCTCGTAACGGTTGCCGAGGAGCTCGATCACTCCAGGGTCAGTCTCGAGGACGGAGGTCGCTCAGCTTCACCGCCCCAGTGGAGACGGCAGCGTTGGCGAGCTGAACGCGTCGCCGTTCGCCATGCACACCCACGTCGAACTTGACGTAAAGACGCGAGAGATGCTGTTTGACGGCAGCCTCGGAGACGACCAGCTCCGCGGCGATCGTCCGGATCGACGCCGGCTCGGTGAACGCATCACCTGTCAGCAGTGGGCGGCACAGGGCAAGCAGCACGTCGCGCTCGCGAGGGGTGAGCGGGGGCGCCTCTGCGATCGCAGACGTCTCCTTTCCCCGGGCCGGAGCGTGGAACAGCAGGCGGAGTCGACCGAGCACGATCTCGTCGCCTGAGTGCAGGGCTCGATCGCCGACGATCCTTCCTCCGTTCACGAACGTGCCGTTGCGAGAGCCGAGATCGCGGACACACCAGTTGTCGCCGAACCGCTCGAACACAGCATGCACCCGGGAGACCCCGTCGGCGTCCACGACCACGTCGTTCGAATCCAGGGTTCCGACGGTCATCCGCTCGGAGTCCAGGGCCTG
>DATAEV010000052.1:0-7270 GCA_036257875.1 Actinomycetota bacterium
GCCGCCTCCGTCCTCGCCTCCGCCACGATGCCCGAGGCCACGAGCTCCGCTCGTCCCTGGGAACGCTCGACCTCTCGATCGAACGCGCGGATGAGCTCCATCACGTGCTCGGAAACTCCTTCGTAAGGATCCCGGTCGGCCGGATTCTGGTCGCGTTCCTGCTGCAACTCCTCGACCTCCGCTCGCGATCGCTCGAGGTCGTTCCTCGCCTGCTCCAGGTCGGTCCGCGTCTGCTCGAGGCCCTTGAGATCGTGCTGGGCGCGATCGAGCCGGGACTCGAGATCGGAGAGTCGCGCCCGGACCAGGCGTAGATGCGCCAGAACTTCCTCTTGATCGAAGCCCCGTCGCACGACCTTGAAGGAAGGCACGGTGCGGCTTGGGTCGAGCGAGCGGAGACTACGTTGGTCCACGTCCATGGGTCCTCTCCAGGCGCGGCAAGGAAGGTTACGCCCTTCTGCGTGGCAACGTATCCCTGTCGGGCTACGGCGACGAGGGCCCGAAAGGCGGTTTGTGGGTCCGAACGCCCTAAGCAGCAACGACTGCAGACGTGCTCGACCTCGTCGTGAGCCCCCGGCTCAGCCGCCGGGGAGGTACACGCGGAACGACGCGCCGCCGCCAAGACGGTCCTCGACCCACGCGCGACCGCCGTGGAGCTCGGCGAAGCGCTTCACGAGGGAGAGGCCGACCCCCACACCGGGAGAGTGTCCGGTTGCGGAACCGGGGGCCTGGCGGAAAGGTTCGAAGATCTCCTCCCGGAGCTCGGGTGGGATCCCCGTCCCGTCGTCCTCGACGATCAGCAGCAAGCCTCCGTCCTTCGGGACGGCACGAACCCAGACCTCCGCGCCGGGCGGGGTGTGGCGGAGGGCGTTCGTGACGAGGTTCTCGACGATCCGTTCGACCTTGGGGGCATCCAGGCTGACCATGAAAGGTTCCACGTCGACGGTCAGGTCGTGGCCGTTGCGTTCCTCGGTCTCCTCGACGGCGCGGCGGATCAGTTCGCCGACGTCGGTCGGGCGTCGCTGCGGCGACACGATCCCTCGCTGGAGACGATCCAGGTCGAGCAGATCGCCCAACAACCGCTCGAGCTTTCGGGCGTTGGTGGCGATGCGCCGCACGAGGTCGACCGCATCCTCTTGGGGCAAGTCCATGTTGGCTTGCTCCAACGTGATCGCAGATCCGAGGATCGACGTCAGCGGCGTCCGGAGGTCGTGCGAGACCGCTTCCAGGAACGTGTTCTTCATGTCGTCGAGCGCTCTGAGCCGTTGGGCCGCCTCGCGCTCGCGCCGGAACGCCTCCGAGTACTTCCGTTCGGACGCCTGGAGCGCCTGTTCCGCCTGCTTGCGTTCCGTGATGTCGACCATGAGCCCCCGGAGCTGCTGCGGGCCCCGTGACCGTCGGACGACATGGATCAGGTCGCGGACCCACACGTCCTGACCGCTCGGGGTGCGGACACGGTATTCGAGGGTCGTGTCCCGGCCCTCGTCGCGGGCCCATCCCACGGCCAGTTCGGCAGCATCCCGGTCGCGCTCGTGCACGTGATCCCCCCACGCCTTGCCCTGGGAGGGCCAGGAGCCGGCATCGGATCCGAGCACTGGATCCGCGCGCCCACCGACGAACGTGAGCCGGAAGTCTTTCGCGTCGGCTTCCCAGAAGATGGCGTCGAGCGTCTCGACCAACTCGTGGAATCGTTCGAGCTCCGAGAGGCGGCGCGCGTTGCCGAGCGCCAGGGAGGTGATGTCCCCGATCCCCCGCGCGAACGAGAGGGCATCGTCATCGAACGGCGCTCCGTTCAGCTCGCCCACCGCGACGATCGCACCGAACCCATCCGCGTCCCACCGCAGCGGCGTGACGAGGACGGCGCCGGGATCGTCGATGAATCGCAGATCCGCCGGAACCTGCATCGCCATCTCCTGCGGGATCACGAAGGGCTCGGTCTCGCTGGACAGGAAGTTCTCCGCGATCTCCTTGGGGATGTCGGCGATCTCCGACCGCGGTTTCGTCGTGTGCGCACCGACGGCGAACACGCGGGCGATGCGGAACGCCCCCGTCTCCTCGTCGCGCGTGTAGGCAGCGGCGGCGACGCAAGGGACGATCGTCGGAACGGTCTCGATCGCTCGCTGGAAGATCTCCCCGACGGTGCGTTCGGACGTCATCGCTTGCGACAGGCGCAGCAGGGCGCCGGAGACCCGAGCTTCGCGTCGCTCGGCATCGAGCAGACGAGCGGTCTGGAGCGCGACGGCGGCATGCGAAGCCAGGACCTCCAAGAGGCGCCGGTCGTCTTCGTCGAACTGCGCGAACCCCAGCTTCGAGAGCACGATCACGCCGACGACCTCGTCGCCCGCGATCATGGGGACGGCGAGCATCGACTCCAGCAGGTCGTCGTCGGTGCCGGGGATCGTGACCGAGAAGTCGATCTGGCGGGCGTCGGGCGTCAGCAGCGAGGTCTTGGTGAGCGCGACGTGCCCGGTGATCCCCTCGCCCAGCTTCGTGACGAGCGCGGGGAGGGATTCGGTCGCGTAGTCGGTGAAGAGCTCACCCCGGAAGGCCACGGGGAACAACGTGTCGCCGTCGGGCTGCAGCAGATAAACCCGGCAGTTGTGATAGTCGATGATCGTCCTCAACTCAGCGGTGATCGCCGCTGCGATCTCTTCGACGTCGCCGAGCATGTTGAGCGCGGCCGCCAAGTTGTGCAGCATGTTGAGCTGCGCGATCGAACGGATGTCGTCGCGCAGCCGCTTCGGCTCTGGTCCTGCTTGTGCCACGGATCGCCTCGCCACGTCGGGGAACGGCCCATGCTCTCACCCGAGCAAGCCTCCAGTAGCGATTTCGGCAGCCGCCGAGCGGTGCTTGAACCGGGTGGGATCGGATGCGAGCCTCGTGGAACGTGAGCCAACGAGGCACGACCGATGCCCACGAGGGCGGTTTGGATGACCGGGCGCGCGCGATCTTGGACTTCGAGCGGGAGGCGTGGAAGCTGGACGTCCCCAAGGAGCGAGCGATCCGCGAGCGGTTCGGCTTCTCCGCCGCGCGCTATCACCAGCTGTTACACCGGATCGTCGACGGTCCGCACGCGCTCGAGTACGACCCGATGCTCGTGCGGCGGCTGCGGCGGATCCGGGAGATCCGCCGCCGCCGCCGCACGGCCGACCGCCTCGGGTTCCGTCTCTAGGCAGGGTCGGCCCGCGGCCGGCGGAGCGGCTGCGGGAACGACCCAACCGGTAGGATGCGGGCGGTGAACCTCGGCACCGCTCGGATCGTCATCATCGTTGCACTCGTCGTCGCCGGCGCGGCCGTGCTCGCCAACGGGTTCCCCGAGAGCGGCGGGAGCGTCGCCGGGCCCTCCGGTGGCGCGAGCCCCAGCGGCTCCCCATCCAGCCCGGCCGCCAGCCCCACGACGCAGCCGTCGCCGACGGGTCCCTCCCCGGAGACGACCGGCGTGACGTTCATGGCGCTCAACGGGACGACGGTGACGGGCGCCGGCGCCGCCGCGCAACAGCTGCTCACCAAGCACGGCTACACGTCCGTGCAGGACGCCGTGGATGCTCCAAGCCAAGGCGTCGCCAAGACGACGGTCTACTACCGCGGCGGACAAGGCGGCGCCCAGAACAAGTCGAACGCCGCCTACGTCGCCACGACCTACTTCAACGGGGCGTCGGTCAAGAAGCTCGATCCCTCGTTGGAGAGCGTCGTACCGCCGAGCGCCACGCTCGCAGTCGTCGTCGGAGACGATTTCGCTCAGACCCTCGTCCAGTGACCGCTGAGGCCCCGTGGTTCGGCCGGTCACGGCCAACCGGCCGTTGACGTGCGAGAACGCGGTCCCTAGCCTGAACCGAGAAGGGGGTCGGCCGGGTGCTCAAGGTCTCACAGAAGCTCGAGTACGCGATGCGCGCCATGATCGAGCTCGCCCAGCGGAAGGACGACGATGCTCTGGTCCCCGCTCGTGAGATCGCCGAGCGGCAGCAGGTCCCGCTGCGGTTCCTGGAGCAGCAGCTGGGAGCACTCTCGAAGGCCGGGCTGGTCGAGAGCTTCCGCGGGGCGGGTGGAGGGTGCCGGATCGCCCGGGATCCCGCCCAGATCACGGTCGCGGAGATCGCCGACGCGATCGAAGGACAGATCTACCCGGTGTTCTGCCTGGAACCGTCCGACCACACCTGCTTCGCGGATTCGCGATGCGGCCTCCAAGGGTTCTGGGCCGACGTCGCCACTGCGGTGCAACAGGTCTTCGAACGAACGACGGTGGCGGACCTTGCGGCCCGCCACCGGGAGATGTCTCCGGGAACGGTGATGGTCAGCCCGGAGGAACTGTTGTCGCGGTTGAACTGACCGGGTCGGCGTCGCCCGTCAGCCGGTCCACCCCATCGCCTTCGCGGCGTCCATGCCCAGGATCTTCGTCAGTTTGGTCCCGCATACCGGGCAGGAGCCCTGCAGCGCGGGGCGTCCGTTCTTGAGCGTGACCAGCGAGCCGGTGAACTCGCGCTTCTCGCGGCACTTCATGCAGTAGGCCACGTCGGCCATCCGACGCCTCCCTTCCCCTCGCGGCCGCGGTGGCGGCCGACCTCGTGTGCTCCCCCGGGGGGCAACCGTACATACCCCGAGGCCGCCCTCGAGGGCGGCCTTCCACGATGGTGCCCCGCACGGGCTCTTGATGCAAGCACGTACGAGGTCGCGTTGAACCTGCCCGCTGCGTACGATGGCGGTCCGCCCGGCGCCACGGACACCCGAGGGAGGATCCACCGACGTGAGCGAGCCCCAGCGCAACATCGACGCTCTCCTTTCGGAGCAACGAACATTCCCACCACCGCAAGCGTTCCGAGACCACGCCGTCGTTGGGGACCCGGCCGTCTACGAGACGGCCGCCGCCGATCACGAGGCCTTCTGGGCAGAGCAGGCCGGCCGGCTCGCCTGGTCCCGCCCCTGGGATTCCGTGATGGAGCGGGACGCGCCCTGGGTCACCTGGTTCAAAGGGGGACGTCTGAACGCCTCGGTGAACTGCCTGGACCGTCATATCGAGGCCGGCGGTGGCGAGAAGGTCGCGTTCCTCTGGGAAGGCGAGCCGGGGGACGCGCGGGCGATCACGTACGCCGAGCTCCTGGAAGGGGTGTGTCGCCTGGCGAACGCGCTCCGAGCGCTGGGGATCCGCAAGGGCGACCGGGTCAACATCTACCTCGGTATGATCCCCGAGCTCCCGATCGCGATGCTCGCGTGCGCGCGGATCGGCGCCCCGCATTCGGTCGTGTTCGGCGGCTTCAGCGCCGAGGCCCTGCGGGACCGGATCAACGACGCCGAGGCCAAGGTGCTGATCACCGCCGACGGCGCCTGGCGGCGTGGGCAGGTCGTCCCGCTGAAGGCGAACGCGGACGAGGCGGTGCGGGAGTGCCCGTCGATCGAGCACGTGATCACCGTGCGCCGATGCGGGAACGAGCATGCATTCACCGAGGGTCGCGACCACTGGTACCACGATCTCGTCGCCGAGCAGCCGCCGACGTGCGAGCCGGAGGACATGGAGGCGGAAGATCTGCTCTACCTGCTCTACACGAGCGGCACGACCGGCAAGCCCAAAGGGATCGTGCACACGACCGGCGGCTACCTGACCCAGGTCGCCGCGACGCACCGGATGATCTTCGACATCCACGACGATGACGTCTTCTGGACCGCAGCTGACTGCGGTTGGGTCACGGGGCATTCGTACATCGTCTACGGACCGCTCGCGAACCACACCACCGGCGTGATGTATGAGGGAGCTCCCGACTGGCCGGACAAGGACCGGTGGTGGTCGATCATCGAGAAGCATCGGGTGACGATCCTCTACACCGCCCCGACCGCGATCCGTTCGTTCATGCGCTGGGGCACCGAGTATCCGGGCAAGCACGACCTCACCTCGTTGCGGCTCCTCGGCTCCGTCGGCGAGCCGATCAACCCCGAGGCATGGGTCTGGTACTGGACCGTGATCGGGGGCGAGCGTTGTCCGGTCGTCGACACCTGGTGGCAGACGGAGACCGGCGCGATCTTGATCTCGCCGCTCCCCGGGATCACCACCCTCAAGCCGGGCTCGGCCACCATCCCCTTCCCGGGGATCGATGCCGACGTCGTCGACGAGACCGGAGCGTCCGTTCCGCTGGGCGGCGGTGGCTACCTCGTTCTCACGCACCCCTGGCCGGGGATCGCGCGAACGATCTGGGGTGATCCCGATCGCTACGTCGAAACGTACTTCGGCAGGTTCGGTCCCGACGTCTACGTCGCCGGGGACGGCGCTCGGCGTGACGAGGACGGGTACTTCTGGCTCCTCGGTCGGATCGACGATGTGATGAACGTGGCCGGGCACCGGCTGTCAACGTTCGAGATCGAATCGGCGTTGGTGGACGACTCGAAGGTGGCCGAGGCCGCCGTCGTCTCCCGGCCGGACGACCTGAAGGGGGAGGGGATCGTGGCGTTCGTCACCTTGAAGACGGGCTTCGAGGGAGATGCCGCGATGCTCGCCGAGCTCCGTGAGCACGTCGCGAAGGTGATTGGACCGATCGCGAAGCCCGACAACATCATCTTCACGCCGGACCTTCCGAAGACCCGGTCGGGGAAGATCATGCGCCGGCTGCTCCGCGACGTCGCCCGCGGCAACGTCCTCGGAGACGTCACCACCCTTGCCAACGCCGAGATCGTCGAGCAGATCCACGAGATGGTCGAAACCGCCCCGACCGAAGCATGAGTGGTACGTCCGCGCTCGGCGGAGCCCAGGCGGCGTTCGTCGAGCGCGCCCGGGTGGCCCGCTTGGGGACCACGATGCTCGACGGGACGCCGCACGTCGTCCCGGTCTGTCCGGTCCTTGACCTCGATCGCATCGTGATCGCCTCCGGGTTCGACCGGAAGGTCGCGAACATCCGGGATAACCCCGCCGTGTGCATCGCGTTCGACGACTATTCCGAGGACTGGGAACACGATCTCGCCCAGGTCATCGTGTACGGCGACGCCTACCTGGTGGACAGCGGCCCGGAGTTCGACCGTGACGCCACCCTGCTGAACGAGAAGTTCCCCCAGTACCCGGCGAGCACCTCCCCGATCGAGCTCGGCACGACGGTGATGATCGAGATCCGGATCGTCCGCGTCTCGAGCTCCTGGGTTTGAGATCGTTCCGGGGCACCGATCAGGCGTAGCGAGCGAAGAAGTCGAGGATCAGCTGCATGTGGTGCACCCGTTCTTCGACCGCGTTCGCGTGATGGCCCTCCGGATACAGCTGCAGGTCGACGTCGACGCCCCGGGCACGAACGGCATCGACCCA
>DATAEV010000061.1:0-8966 GCA_036257875.1 Actinomycetota bacterium
GCCCTCCAGAAGCTCGGGATCACGCTGGAGGAGGTTCAGCTCAACCGCGCGTTCGCCCGGTTCAAGGATCTGGCGGACCGCAAGATCACCCTCACGGATCACGATCTCGAGGCGATCGTGACGGAGGAGATCGGCAGCGGGAAGGAAGATCTTCTCGTCCTCGAGGCGGTCCAGGTCGGCGGTGGGACGCACCTGGCCCCCACGGCGACGGTCCGGCTCCGGCGCGGCGACGACCTGATCGAGGAGTCCGCGATGGGGGACGGGATGATCGACGCGGTCATGGGTGCGATCGGTCGCGCCGCCGGGATCGAGCCTCGGCTCGTCGCATTCAACGTCTCCAGCGTGACCGGGGGATCCGATGCGTTAGGCGACGTCGTCGTCCAGCTGGACGTCGGCGGACGGCGCGTCACCGGCCGGGGGGTCGCGACCGACGTGGTGGAGGCGAGCGCCCGGGCCTACCTAGCGGCGATCAACCGCGGCTTGCAGATGCAGACGGGCGACGACGGACCGAGCGACGAGGCCGCGTCTTGACCTACCGGATCGGCGTGATCCGTGGCGACGGGACGGGGCCCGAGGTGGTCGCCGAGGCGCTCAAGGTCTTGGAGGCCGTTCGCGACGGCTTCGACGTCGAGGCGGTGGACTTCGACCTGGGCGCCGAACGGTACCTCCGGACCGGGGAGGTCCTGCCCGATGAAGAGCTGGAGGGCCTCGACGGGTGCGATGCGATCCTGCTCGGCGCGGTGGGCGACCCGCGCGTGCGGCCGGGGATCCTGGAACGCGATCTGCTCCTTCGGATCCGCTTCGAGCTGGACCAGTACGTCAACCTCCGTCCGGTGATCCGTTACCCGGGCGTGCAGACGCTCGTGCCGTCGCACACGGAAGAGGATGTGAACTTCGTCGTCGTGCGTGAGAACTCCGAGGGGCTGTACAGCGGGGCCGGTGGCTTCCACCGCAAGGGCACGCCGCACGAGGTCGCCGTCCAGGAGTCGATCAATACCCGGCACGGGGTCGAGCGGATCGTGCGCTACGCGTTCGACGTGGCGTCCAACCGGCGCAGGCACCTGACGCTCGTGCACAAGACGAACGTGCTGACCTTCGCCGGCGACCTCTACCAACGGGTCGTCGACGAGGTTGCCGCGGATTTCCCCGACGTCCAGACCGACTACGTCCACGTGGACGCCGCGTGCATCTACTTCCTGGACCAGCCGAGTCGGTTCGGCGTCATCGTCACCGACAACATGTTCGGCGACATCATCACGGACCTCGGGGCCATGATCCAGGGCGGGATGGGCGTGGCGGCCGGCGCGAACATCGCCCCGGACGGCGTGTCGATGTTCGAGCCGATCGGAGGCACGGCGCCGGATCATGCCGGCAGGGGGACGATCAACCCGTTGGCGGCGATCGCGGCGATGCAGATGCTGCTGGTGTCCCTGGGTGAGGTGAAAGCGGCCGACCGGGTGCACGCCGGGATCGGCCACGCGACCCAGCGCATGAAGAGCATGCGCGCGGGGGAGATGGGCTACGCGACCTCGGAGGTCGGGGACCTCGTCGTGGAGGGCGCGACGTCATGAGCGTCGCGAAGCGTGCGGTCGAGCTCTACGACACGACGCTTCGCGACGGAGCCCAGCGCGCCGACCTCAGCTACTCGATCGACGATCGCCTGCGCATCCTTCACAAGCTCGATCAGGTGGGCTTCCCGTTCGTGGAAGGAGGGTGGCCGGGCGCGAACCCGCGCGACACCGAGTTCTTCTCGCTGGCATCGAAGGAGACCCTCAAACACGCCCAGCTCACGGCGTTCGGGATGACGCGCAAGGCGGGAGAGAACGCGCCGACGTCGCGGGCGTTGCGGGACCTGCTCGACGCTGGGACCGAGGTCGTATGCCTGGTGGGGAAGGCGTGGGATCTCCACGTCATCCAAGCGCTCCGGACCGACCTGGACGAAGGCGTCGCCATGGTCCGCGACTCCGTCGGGTTCCTCCGGGCGCAGGGCCGGCGCGTGTTCTTCGACGCGGAGCACTTCTTCGACGGCTACCTCACCGACCCCGTGTTCGCGATGCGGGTGCTGGCCGCCGCCGAGGAGGCCGGAGCCGAGCGCCTGGTCCTGTGCGACACGAACGGCGGGATGCTCCCGTTCGACATCGCCCGGATCGTGACCGTGGTCGGCCAACAGACGAACGTGCCCCTCGGGATCCACGTCCACAACGACGCGGGATGCGCGGTCGCGAACTCGCTGATCGCCGTCGATGCCGGCGTCTTCCAGGTGCAGGGGACGATCAACGGGTACGGCGAGCGGACCGGCAACGCCGACCTCATCTCGATCACCGCCGACCTGGTGTTGAAGATGGGTATCGCGGACGCTCTGCCGGCGGGCGCGGTGGAGCATCTCACCGAGCTCGCTCACTACGTCGCCGAGGTTGCCAACGTCGCGCCCGATTCGCACCAACCCTACGCCGGACGCCACGCCTTCACGCACAAGGCCGGCCTGCACACCAGCGGCGTCGCCCGTCTGTCCCGCGCCTATGAGCACATCGACCCCCAGGTGGTGGGGAACCGTCGGGGCGTGGTCGCGTCGGACTACGGCGGCGGGTCCACGATCCGCATGAAGGCCGACGAGCTCGGCGTCGCGATCGATGACGCCGCGATCCCGAAGGCGGTCGAGGAGATCAAGCGGCGGGAGGCGGCGGGCTACGCGTTCGATGTCGCCGAAGCCTCCCTCGACCTCCTGATGCGGCGCGCAGCCGGCTGGTCCCAGCCGTTCTTCGACATCGAGAGCTACCGCGTACACGTGGAGGAGCGGGTCGCCGACGACGAGCCGCCGCTCGCCGAGGCCACCGTCAAGGTCCGAACGAAGGGAACCCGGCACATCGAGTCCGCCGAAGGGCAGGGCCCGGTGGGCGCGCTCGACAACGCGCTCCGCAAGGCGCTGACCAACGACTACCCGGAGCTCGACTCGATGGAGCTCGAGGATTTTCGGGTTCGCGTGCTGGACGAGAGCGTCGGGACCGGGGCCGTCGTCCGCGTCCTGATCGACATGTCCGACGGTGAGCAGGCGTGGACCACGGTCGGCGTCTCGGAGAACATCATCGAAGCGTCCTGGGAGGCGCTGACGGACGGATACCTCTTCGGTCTCCTTCATCCCCGGTCGCCGCACGGGTGAACACGGTGCCGTGCGACACGCGAACCGGCCGGTCCTGCGCTACGCTCGCGGCCTGATCGGCGCGGCCGCGCTGACCTCGAGCCCTCGTCTGGAGGATCGTGATGGGAGTCACAGCGCTCTGGTTCTTCGTCCTGCTGGTCGTCATCGTCGATATCGCCGCCACGGTCGACGTGATCCGGCGTCCCGACCTGGGAGGCGGCGCGAAGGTCCTCTGGGTGCTGCTGATCTTCATCCTGCCGGTGCTCGGGGTGATCGCGTACGTGATCGCCCGTCCCTCGTTGGTCGACTTCGGGGAGAACCGCGACGAGGCGAAGAAGGCGGCCTCGGAGGCGGCGGCGGAGCGAGCTCGAGACCGAGCGAGGGATCTGGGCCCGACCGAAACGTGAGGATAGGCCTCGGCTCCTGACTCACGGCGGAGGCGAGGCTCGGAAGCTCACGATCCGGACGATCCGATCCTCGATCTTCTTCGCGGTCCACTCGTTGAACCCGCTCGAAAGGATCGAGAATTCGACCCATCCGCCCGTGCGCTCCAGCCACACCCAACCCGACAGCGCCGAAGCGTCGTCGAGGGTGCCCGTCTTCGCGCGGATCCGGACGTCTTTGAGGCGATCCTTGAGGGTCCCCTGGCCGCCCGCCGGAAGCGACGCACGCAAGATCGGGCCCCACGAGGCACCGTCGGCGTCCCACAGCAGGTCGAGGATCCCACGGGCGGTCGCCCTGTTCGCGTAGCTGAGGCCGGAGGAGTCGTAGACCCTGAAATCTTGCCCGTGCATATCGGTGAACCGGTCGATCGCCCTCGCGCCGTTCGCGATCGTGCCTCGGCCCCACTCGTCGGCCCCGAGGTACTTGCCCAGCACTTCCGCCCAGAAGTTCCTCGACTTGAGGTCCATCCCTCGGATCAGATCACGCAGCGGGGGCGACGCGATCTGGGCGATCGGGCGGAGCCTCGCCGCCGGATGGCCCATGCCGGGCTTGTGACCGACCGCGATCCCGAGGAGTTCGAGGCGCGCGGTCAGCTTTCTCGCGGCGCGAAGTTCGGGATCGGTGACGTGGACCCCGCGACGATCCGTGTTCTCCCGATAGGTGAGGGCAGTCGGCAGCGGGATGTAGTCGGCGGGGAAATAGTCCTTCCAGCCGCGCGCCCACCAATCCCTCGCGAAGGGCCAGGTGTTCCCCATAACGGCCCCGCGGATCCGGTGGACGCCGGCATCCCGTATCGCCCGCGCGAGGGCGGCGATACGGGTTCCGTCGATCCCGGGGTCTCCATGGCCGACGATCCAGAGGTTGCCGCGGATCACCCCGCGCGGCCCCGGCGGTGCGCTGGCGCTGGCGTTCGTGCGGATCGTCCGCCACGGGCGATACCGCTGCAGTAACGCCATGGAGAGCAGGAGCTTCTCGTTCGAGGCCGGTGGCCGTCCCACCCAGCCGAGATGCCCGAACCACGGGTCTCCATCCCTCCCGATCGCGACCGAGACGGGACGGTTCCCGATCACGGTTGTGAGGTCGCGCATCCATGCTGGCTGGGTCGCGAGTGGCGTTGCGTCCGGGCGCGCCCACGCTAGGTTCGCGAACGCGGCGATCGTGATGAACGCGATCAGCAGGCAACAGGCGATCCGGCGGGCGCGGGCCATCGCGCGATGGTACCGCCGCATAGACTTCGCGCAGCCGGTTGAGGAGGACGGATGTGAGGACGATCGAACGAACATGGGTCCACGAGCTGATGGAACGCGAACGAAGCCTGTTCCGTGACCGTCATCCCCGGTCGAAGGAGCTCGCGGACGACGCTCGGGCCTCGCTACTCTTCGGCGTCCCGATGAACTGGATGACGCGGTGGCCGGGCGCCCATCCCGTGTTCGTCGATCGAGCCGAAGGCGCGCGGTTCTGGGATGTCGACGGCAACGCGTTCGTGGACTTCTGCTTGGGAGACACGGGCGGGATGGCGGGGCACGCCCCGAAAGTATCCCTCGAGGCGATCGCGGAGCAATCGGCGCGAGGCATCACCCTGATGCTGCCGACCGAGGACGCGACGTGGGTGGGTCGGGAGATGGCTCGGCGCTTCGGCGTCCCGTACTGGCAGTTCTGTCTGACCGCCACCGACGCCAACCGGTTCGCGATCCGATGGGCACGGCAGATCACCGGCCGCTCCAAGATCGTCGTCCACAACTGGAACTACCACGGGTCGGTGGACGAGACCTTCGCGACCCTCGACGACGACGGCAACGTCATCGAGCGGGAAGGGAACCTCGGCAAGCCCGTGCCGCTGGCCGAAACCACCCGCGTGGTGGAGATCAACGACCTCGAAGGGCTCGAGCGAGCGCTCGCCGAACGCGACGTCGCGCTGTGCCTCTTCGAGCCGGCCCTCACGAACATCGGGATCGTGTTGCCCGATCCCGGATATCACGAGGCGGTCCGCGAGCTCTGCACGCGATACGAGACCCTCTTGCTGATCGACGAGACGCACACGATCAGCGCCGGGCCCGGAGGATGTACCAAAGCGTGGAACCTGCAGCCCGACATCGTGACGATCGGCAAGACGCTCGGTGCGGGCATCCCCAGCGCCGCCTACGGTCTCACCGATGCGGTCTCGCAGCGGATCTACGAGCACACCGACTGGAAGAACGCAGACGTCGGTGGGATCGGCGGCACCCTCGCCGGCAATGCCCTGTCGCTCGCCGCGATGCGCGCGACACTCGGCGAGGTCCTGACCGACGAAGCCTTCGAACGCATGATGGGGTTGGGGGAGCGCTTCGAGCAGGGCGTCCAGAGCGTGATCGAGGGACGGGAGCTTCCGTGGCACGTGGTGCGCCTCGGCTGCCGGGTGGAGTACCTGTTCCGGCCGGATCGCGCCCGGAACGGGAGCGAAGCCGCGGCGGGGCAGGACGACGAGGTCGACCCGTTCATCCATCTGTACCTGTTGAACCGGGGTGTCCTCATGACCCCGTTCCACAACATGGCGCTGATGTCGCCGGCGACGACCGCGGAGGACGTCGATCGGCACACGGAGGTCTTCGGACAGATGGCGGAGGAGCTGGTGGGAGCCTGATGCGGGCGGTCGCGAGGTTCCTCTACATCACGATCGACGCGCAGGACGCGGAGCGGATCGCGGACTTCTGGGCCGCCGTGCTCGATACCGAGCGGGAAGAGGAACTGGACGGCGGCCGGTTCCTGGTCCTCAGGGGTCGCGACGACCTGCCCGCGCTCTGCGTCCAACGCGTCCCCGAAGCGAAGCACGGCAAGGTTCGTATCCACCTCGATCTCGGCGCCCCGGACCTGGCGGAGGCCACCACCCGGATCGAGGCGCTCGGAGGCTCGTGGGACGGGGAGGACCGGGTCCTCGACGGCGTCGAGTGGCGGACGTTCGTCGACCCGGAGGGGCACGAGTTCGACATCCTTCGCGTCAGGCCGTAGTTCGTTCCTCCGTCCCACCGCCGCCCGCGCGTTCGTGGAACTCGCGCATAAAGGCGGCGAGCGCTTCGACCCCTTCGAGCGGCATCGCGTTGTAGATGGAGGCGCGGATCCCCCCGACGCTGCGGTGACCCTTGAGCTCCACGAGACCCCGCTCCGCAGCCTCGGCGACGAACCTTGCCTCGAGTTCCTCCGACGGCAACCGGAAGGTCACGTTCATCGATGACCGCGAGTCCGAACGCGCGTGCCCGCGATAGAACATCGGTAACGCGTCCAGGATGTCGTACAGGAGATCCGCCTTCTCGCGAGCGCGGGCGTGCATCTCGTCGAGACCGCCGACCTCGTCGCGGAGCCACCGGGTGATGAGCATCACGATGTAGATCGCGAAGACGGGCGGGGTGTTGTAGCGGCTGCCGTGTTCCACGTACGTCCGGTAGTCGAGGACGGAAGGGAGTCCGTCCGGGATGCGATCGAGCACGGCATCTCGGACGATCACGACGGTGACGCCCGCAGGGCCCGCGTTCTTCTGCGCGCCCGCGTAGAGGAGGTCGTAACGCCCGATGTCGATCGGGCGCGAGAGGAAATCGGACGAGACGTCCGCGACCAGCGGAACGCCGTCGGGGACGATCGGCGTGGTGGGGAACTCGACGCCCTGGATCGTCTCGTTGCTCGTGACGTGAACGTAGGCGGGAGCGCTCTCGATCGACTCGAGGAGCTCCTCCGTTCGGGGGATCCGGGTGAATCCGTCGTCCCTCGCCGTCCACGCGACTCGCGCGGGCCCTTCCTTCTTCGCCTCGGCGATCGCCTTCGAGCCCCAGGACCCCGTGAGCACGTAATCGGCGGTCCTCCCGGTGCCTCGGAGCAGGTTCATCGGCACCATCGAGAACTGGAGGGAAGCGCCGCCCTGGCAGAACACGACGTGGTACCCGTCCGGGATCGCGAGCAGGTCACGGAGGTTCGCGACGGTCTCATCGATCACGGAGGTGAACCACGGGCCCCGATGGCTGACCTCCAAAGGCGACGCCCCAACCCCGGGCAGCGAGACGAGGTCTCGTTGGGCCTGCTCCAGGACCGGGAGCGGCAAGATCCCCGGACCGGCGGCGAAGTTGAAGGCGCGATCGGGCATCGGTGACCCAGGCTACCGGAGCATGCGAACCCGCTATCCGCGCAGCAGCGGGCGGGTGAGGCAGGTCGGTCCGCCGTCGCCGTTCAGGCTCACCTCTTCACCCGAGTACCCGCGAACCTCGACACCCTCCGCCTCCATGCGGCGTCGCGTTTCGGGGTTCCCCTCGAGCGCGAGCGCGATCCGCGGACCGAGGGCGAGCACGTTGGGACCCATCGTCGGGAATTCCTCATCCGGGACCTCGACCGTTCGGATCCGGCGTCGCTCGAGGAGCTGCACGAGGCGGACCGGCATCATCGGGGGGTACGCGACCACCAGATCGGCATCCAGGGGAGACAACAGAGACATCAGGTGGAGGCAGGCATCCGGGCCCCGATGGAACGGGAGATCGAAGCGGTGGACGGTGATTCCGCGGGGCTGGAGGATCGACGCGAGCTGCTCGACCCCCGCGCCGTTCGTCCGGTGGCCCATCCCGACCAGCAGGGTCGCCTCGTCGAGGAAGACGATGTCCCCACCTTCCGCGGTTGCGGGAGCCTCCAGCGTGGCCAGCACGGGCACACCGCTCGCTCGCAGATCTAGCGCCACGGCTTCGGGCTCCGCCCGTCTGCCCTCCTTGCCGGGTCGGAGCAGGATCGCCCCGTCGTCGACGACGAGCACGGGGTCGTACGCGTAGATCGCGTCGGGGTCGCCGGGGACCTGGGTAACGCCGGTGACGACCTCGGCCCCGGTTTCCGCCAGTCGGTCACGGAACACCTGGTGCTCGCGCTCGATCGAGCGACGGTCGGGCGGCCGGTGCCAGCCGAAGGCCTCCCACGACCCCAGGCTCTCCTCGACGGGCGGGCGCACGTAGACGCGCCGCAGCGTGGCGTACCCGTTCATCCGATGCTCCGGCACCGTAGGAGGCGGCCGCACCCCTAGTGCTTGTTCCGGTGGTCCAACCCGTTCTGGCTCGCGTGCTGCCCGCTCTTGCCGCGATGCGACCCGTGGTTGTGGGCGGCACCGCTCTTCCCATGGTTGCCCTTGTGATTCGATGCCTTCACGTGTGACCCGGTCTGACCGGGGGGCCCGCCGAATGGGTTCTGCAGGGCCGAGCGTCCGGGCAGTGACGACGCGCCACCAGCACCGCCGCCACCGCCACCACCACCGGTCCCACCACCACCGGTCCCGCCATCGCCTCCACCCGTTCCGCTCCCGCCCCCGTGCGGACCGCCGTTGTTGGGTGCGACCGGACCGCTCGGCGGGATGGGGATCAGGCCGGTCGTTCCGATGAAGAGGTTCGGT
>DATAEV010000065.1:0-12171 GCA_036257875.1 Actinomycetota bacterium
TCCGAACCGGGCCCCGGCGACGAGATCCTTGACGGTCTGGGTGATCAACACCTCGGCGGCGCCGGCTTGCGCCATCACGCGCGCGCCCGTATGGACCACGATCCCGTGCGCGTGATCACCTTCCCGCTCGACTTCGCCGAAGTGGACGCCGGCCCGGATGTCCAGACCGAGGTCCTGGACCTTCCGAACGGCGGCGAACGCGCACCGCACCGCGTCAGCGGGCCCCTCGAAGACCGCGAAGAAGCCGTCTCCGGCCGTATCGACCTCGCGGCCGCGGTGGGCCTTCAGCTCGCTACGGATCACGCGTCGCTGGGCGGCGAGGAGCCGTGACCAGCGTTGGTCGCCGAGCTCGCGCGCCAGCTCCGTCGAGCCGACCACGTCGGTGAATAAGACGGCGCGCAGCACGCTGGACGAGGGCCTCGGCACGGCCGAAGTCTGCCGCGGAACCCCTCGGTTGGGAAGGGCACGTCGGTAGCCCAGGGGCCGGGGGGTCGCCTAAGAGAGGCGCCGCATCCGGCAGACCAAGACGCCCGGGATCTGAGTGAATACGTACTCCGGCGTTCCTGGCTTCTGTCGATCCGATGGCGTCAGGAGCGGTTCCTCGAGTCCGTCCACCGCGAATCCATGGACGAAGAACGGTTCCAGGATCATCCACAGCGGCCTATGGAAGTACCACTGTTGGACGGGCTGATCAGGGAGGGCGACGCCCTTGCCGCTGGACGATCGACCATACGAGGACACCTTGACCGAATAGACCTCGGTGACGCCGCCGTCGAGGTCGAGCTCCACCGTCGGCCGGACGTCGCCAGAGTTGAACGCCGGATGCAGGGTCGAGAAGACGAAGCGGCCGGCCGGCTTCAGGAGGCGAGACGCCGCCCGGATCATCGGCTCGATCGACTCCATGTCCATGATCGCCATGTTCGACACGACGCCGTCGAACGATCCGGGGTCCCCGAGCGCGAGGAGCTCCTCCTCGTCGGTCGCGTCGGCCAAGCGGTAGTCCACATCACCGCCGCGAGTGCGGGCTCGCTCGAGCATGCGTTCGCTGAAGTCGGTTGCGAGCACCTGCCCTCCGAGCTCGGTCATGCGGCGAGCGAACTCTCCGTTGCCGCACGCGATCTCGAGGATCCGCTCACCGGGCTCGAGCTGGAGGAGGCGCTCGACCGACGGTTCGATCAAGGTTCGCTGCCACGTCGCTCCAGCTTCCATGCGTTCGTCCCAGAAGCCAGCAAGTTGATCCCACACGTTCCTGACTTCGTCGTTCACCCGTCTGTCGCCGCTCACGGAAGCGGAGCCTAGCCTTCCCGATCGAGGACCACGTACCCCGTGTCTCGGAGCGAACGAGAGGTGAACGCGCGCATCAACTTGTCGGTCCATGCGAGCGGGACCGATCTGTCGAGCCGTCGCGACTCTTCGCCGAGGTAGCGGATCTGTTGGATGCTCCAGCCCTGTGACGTGAAGAACCCTTCCCAATCGGTTGGATCGAAGCGGACGGGAACAGCCGGCATCGGCTGGCGTGCCTGGTAGCGCCTCAGCTGCCGTCGAGAGAAGTACTCGGTCACCCACAACTCACACGACGGCATCGCGTGCAGATCGTCCGCGAGCGCGGCGACCTGGTCCACGGTGAGGTAGCCGATGACGCCTTCGGTGAGCGCCATCGCCTTCGATGACGCGGCCCCGATCCGCCCGAAGAGCTCCTTACGGCCGCTGTCATCTGCCAGATCCAGCCCCCAACGCTCGATAGCACATCGCGGCGTCTCGTCCTGTAGGAGGGCGGCCTTCCGCTCGATGACATCGGGATGGTCGATCTCGACCCATCGAAGAGACGAAGGGAGTTCCATCCGGTAGGGACGGGTGTCGAGCCCTGCTCCGATGTTGATGATCGTGTCGATCCCCCCGGACGCGATGGCCGAGCGCACGAACCCATCGATCACGACGGTTCGGATGGCCACGACCCATGCCCCGTCTGGCAAGGTGCCTGCGATGCGGAGGCCCCACCCACCGGCCAACGCGGCAGCGAGCGGGTCATCGAACAGTGCATCCGAGCGGCTGGATTCCATGGCGCGCCAGCCGGCAGCCAGCAATGCGGTGTCGGATACGCTTTGGATCGCGTCGTCCGTGCTCAGACCTTTGCCCGCTTCGCGTCCGGCTCATCGTCGTCGCTTTCCGTCGCCCCAACAGCTCCTTCGACTGCTTCGGCCGCCTTGATCGCCGTGACTGCGACCAGCCTCGTGATGCCGGCCGCCATCTGCACCATGCCGCCGAGTATCCGGAAGCCTCCGCGCACGGTGCTCAAGATCGCGTCGTTGAGTTGAGAGCGTCGGTGCTCGGGTTCTGTTGTCCTACCCATGATCGCATCCTGTCACGATTGCGGGTCGTTCTCGGCACGGAGATCGGGTCTTCCGACGGCGAGGTGCACGGCGAATGCGCACGCGATACCGATCGCCCAGCCTCCGACGATGTCGAGCGGCAGATGCGCGCCGACATATACACGCGCGAACCCGACGGTCAGAGGGACGAGCAAGATCCACCACCGGTAGCGGGCCGGGAGGTAGGGAAGCAGACCGAAAGCGAGCGCGGCCGACACCGCCGAATGGCCGGACGGATAGCCGAGGCCGATCTGCGCGGCGCCCCGGACGATCACTCGCCCTTGCCGAAGACGTCGAGCGGTCGACCGGCCCGGACCGACTGCTTCGCGATCTTCGCGACGCCGTCCGCGAGCAGCCCAGATGCGAGCAGGACTGCCGAGAGCCAGACGCGCCGGAACGCGAGCGCGATCGCCGCGACGATCGGCACGGCGAGCAACGTGCCCAGGAGCATCACGACCTCCAGCGGGGGGTTCAGGTCATTCGAAAGATGGTTGATCGCGTGGGAGGCCGTGCGTTCGACAGTGCTGATGTTCTCGAGCCTGAACAGCGAGAGTGCGGCCGCTACCGCCAGGCCGCCGACGACGATGGTGCATCGCGTGGATGGCGCTTGTAGGCCTTGGTCGGCCGGCTCGATCTGCCTCCGACGGTGGCGTCCGTCATCGCCCAACGATATGTCCGAGATACGGGCTTCGTGGTGTGGGGTGCCCTCCGAGCAGCTAGCGCGCTGGCCAGTCGTCGCGGTTGACGGCGCAACCGACCGGTTCCAAGTCGAGATCAGCGAGAGCGCCTGAGGATCTCGTGCCCGATGTGACGACGGTCACGTTCGGGCCAGGGAGCGCGATCGTCGGCCGCCGCCCCGGGAACCGGCTCCCGTGCTCAGGAGTAGGGGAGGTATGGAAACACGTCGGGCCCTCACGACGGCCGCGGCGCTCCTGCTGCTCCTCGCTTGTTCCGGCCCTCCGCCATCGGACCGTGCTCAACAGTCGTCCCCGGCCAGCGCATCTCCCTCGATCCCTATCGACACACGATCGACCGTCACCTCTCTCTCCGGGCGCATCGTCTTCGACAACCATGAGGACGTCTGGTCCATCAACGCCGACGGGACAGACCTCACCCGCCTCACCCGCTCACCCTGGCCCGAGTTCGACCCCACGTGGTCTCCAGATGGAACGCAGATCGCGTTCCGTTCCGAACGCGGTGGCGATCCGGAGATCTGGGTCATGAACGCCGACGGATCGGGCCGGCGGCGGTTGACCCGTGGCCTCTCTCCGGCCTGGTCCCCCGACGGCTCGAAGATCGCGTACGCGAGCCCCGGGGACATCCTTTGTCCTCCCGGACGGGGGCTCCGGTGCTCAGGGCTCTCGCTCATGAACGCGGATGGTTCCGGGCAACACCGCGTGCCGAACACCGACGGTGGCGAATACCCGTCGTGGTCCCCCGACGGGGAACGGATCGCCTTCAACTCCAACCTCTCCGGCGATCACGTGATGTACATCGTCGACGTCGACGGGTCCGGGTTGGTGGACCTCTCCAGCGTCGGAGAGGGCTGGCAGGTCGATTGGTCCCCTGATGGCCGGTCGATCCTGTTCACCTCGCACCGAGACCATCCGGATAACTACACGGACATCTACGTGATGCGTCCCGACGGGTCGGGTGTGGAACGGCTGACGAACAACAGCGCGTACACGCCCGCATGGTCTCCGGACGGCCGCGACATCGTGTTCTCCGCCCCGGGGCTCTTCGTGATGCGGGCGGATGGGTCCGGCATCACGTCATTGCCGGCCGAGGGGATCGGGGAAACGTCCCTGCCGGACTGGATCTGAGGCGGCCGCCGAGGTTCAGACGATCGCCCCGCGAGCCTTCAGGATCTTCACGAGCCTGTCCCGGGGGAGGGCCGGCGAGCGGTGTCCTCGGAACCCGATCATCTCGATGTTGGCGACCAGGGAATCCACGACCGCTTCCTCGGTGGCTCGCACGACCGCTTCGTAGAACGGGTCGAGGTATCCCCACGGAACGAACCTGATCTCATCGTAGGGACGACCGCGCCCGTACAAGGTCTCGGATCCCGGCGTGAACGAGCCGGCGTTTCCGGTCGAGAGAGCGATGAAGATGTCGCCGGAGAAATGCGAACCGGTGGTTCCGGTGCGAGCGAGTCCGAGGGTGACCCGGCGGGCCAGCGCCTCGCACTGACCCGGGAGCAGGGGTGCGTCGGTCGCCACGACCGCGATGCACGAGCCGGCCCCGGCCGGGGAGAAGTATTCCTCCAACGGGTTGTCGTCGGCGAGCTCCGCACCCAGCGGTACGCCCGCGATCACGAGCTCGTGCCGCGCGCCGAAATTCGCCTGCACGAAGACGCCGACTGCATAGGAGGTCCCATCGTGCTCAACGAGGCGCGAGGACGTGCCCGAACCGCCCTTGAACTCGTAGCAGTTCATCCCGGTGCCGCCGCCGACCGAGCCCTCATCGACGGGGCCGGATCTTGCCGACTCCAGCGCCGCGAGCCCGACGTCTACGGTCACGTGACCACCATTGATGTCGTTCAGGTAGCCGTCGTACGTCTCCGCGGCAACGGGAAGGAGCCACGCCTCAGCCAGTTCCGGGTGACGCTTCACCGTCCAGCGGATGATCGATGCGTGCGCGATCCCAACCGCATGGGTGTTCGTGATCGCGATGGGCCCGGCCATCGTTCCCGATTCCTCGATCCAGGACACCCCGGTCATCTCGCCGTTGCCGTTCTGGGAATGAACGCCGGCGGCACACGGATCGCCGGGGTTCGTCCGACCGCGTGGGTGGATCGCGGTGACACCGGTCCTGACGTCGTCCCCGTCGATGAGCGTGGCGTACCCGACCTCAACGCCGGGTACGTCCGTGAGGGCGTTGTTGGCCCCCGCGACGCCCGCGAACGGGATCCCCAGGGCTCGAGCTCGAGGCTTCCCGGTGGGCGTCTCGAGGAGCGGTGTTTGCGCTGTCATGCCATGGCTCCGTTCTCGTGGTCGTGCTACGGCCGCAGCGAGAATGGCGGATACCGGTCCGTCACCAGCGTGAACGCGTACGCGACGACCCGCTGACCCCATCGAACGACGCCTTCGACGAAATCGAACATCCCCCTCGGGTACCGCCCGGTGAACAGGATCGCGAACCAGGCCACGATCACGACGAAGAAGACCGCGATCCACAGGAACGCCAGAACGATGAAGTGGGGGATCACCAACAGCCACTTCACCAACGGGAGGAACCTGTTCAGCTCGCGCGGGACGTCGGGATAGACGTAGTCCAGGCGAAGCGCCTGTTCTTGATCGGTCGACGGGTACCGGTCGTCCATGAGCAGGACGTAGACGAGCACACGGTTCGTGAACCGCTGCAGCTCAAGGTTCCAGTCGAACCACCATCGGGGGTACTTCTGGCGGAACAGGATCATCAGCAGCGGCCCGAGGAACAGCAGACCCCCGGCGCCGGCCACCACGTGCACGGTCCCCGACGACGAATAGTAGGACCATGTGGTGCCGCTCACGGCCCCGAGCACGATCATGATCGGGATCGCGACGAAGATGCGGAAGGCCGTCGAAAGCCGATCGAGCGGTCGATCGGGGTACTCGACGGACAGGTTCACCGGATATGCCGGCGGTGGCGGCGGCGGTGGTATGGCCATGGTTCTCCTCCCCTCACGGCTGTTACACGCGATTCCACGCCTTCGCGCGACCTTCCGCAAACGCTCTTGCGACGGATGGCCCATAAGAACGATGCATGGGCGGCCGCGTCGATCCCAAGAAGCTCGCGAGGCGATCGAGACGGGAGCTCGAACGAACCGGCTCTCCCGAACCCGCGGCGGGCGAGAAGCGCTACCTCAAGAGCGACATGGACTTCCTGGTGCAACGAGGAGGAAAGATGGCCGGATGCCCGATGGTTTGAGTCGGAGCTTGGCGTTAGTCCGCGTCGACCCGGATCGCCGCACTCGTGTGTCCGGAGTACGATTCGAGCGCGATCGTGAATGAGTCACTTCCACGGTGTGCCGACAGCTCTTTGACCGTGACCGGTTCCCCCTCGGACTCCGCGGGGACATCCTCGGTAAGGACCGTCCAGCCGTCGTCCTCGAGTTCACCGCGATAGTGCCCGAGCACTTCTTGCGGGGACGCCGCCACCTCGAGGGACGCTGCACACGCTCCGCTCGAGGACTCGTAGTCGAACGCCGCTGCTGCGCCCGGGTACGGAGCGATCTCGTCGATGATCGCGAGTTCTCGCTCGGAACACGAGCCGCCGAAGGCGGTTCCCGTTGACAAGAACACCACGATGAGGACGTCGGCCAGAGGAACGACCAGGGCGAGCAGAGCTCTGTTCGGTGGAACGCGCCCGCGGAGGATCGCAGCGACGAGCCACAGGAGGGCCCATCCGGCACCGGCGGCCACGAGGAGGAAGACACCGAAGCCGAGCCCCGTCGCGCCTCCGAGCGAAAGCAGAACGAGGCCGCCCAGCACGAAGAGGACCTGCGCGGTGAGCGCGACGACCATCAGGACGATCGCCACGCCACGTCCGTGAGCGGATGTGCCGGGTATGTCTGGTCGCGGGGGAGGTGCTGTCGATGTCATGCGCGGCCTCTCGAGTGGTGAGGCGCGAGGAGTGTATGTCCGAAGCCTGATGTGGGGAAGCTCCTCTGCCGGGGTCCGAACTCAGAGCCGAGGTCGGGGTGCCGCGGCATGCCCCCACCCGACACCGACCGTGAAGCCGATCGCTTCGCTGAGATCCACGGCCTCTGAGTAGACGTGGTACGCCTCATCGGTACGCCCCGCGGTCTCAAGGACCTTCCCGAGAGCGATCCGAGTGACGACTTGGAGGAACGTGAAATCGCTCCCATCGGCAAGAGAGATGGCCTCCCGTGCGACGCCCTCGGCTTCCTGAGGTTCGCGCGACCCCGCGAAGATCTTCGCGCGAACCGAGCGAAGCAAGGCTTGCGAGTAGATGTCCTCAGGGCCGGCGGCCGCTTCGCTCTCGCGCGTGAGAGCGTCGGCGCCCTCGACATCGCCGCGCTCGTAGAGGGCCTCGGCGAGGATCGCGGCCGTGCTCGAGAGCCACGACAGCTCGCCGATCCCTCGGAGGATCTCCACCCCAACGCGCAACTCCTGCTCCGCGGCCGCCGCATCGCCCGCGAACAGTTCGATCCACCCCGAGAGCTGGGTCAGTGCGCCTTTCCACCCGGGGAGGTTGACCTCTTCCATCAACGCGTTCGCCCTGGCCGCCAGTGAGCGGGCCTCGCTGAAGCGACCCCGCATCGCCTCCAGCGTCCCGATCGTCGCGAGTGCGATCGCGGTCGTCTTCCGATCTCCGCCCGCGCGCCGGACGATCGCCTCGCAGCGACGGATCGAGGCGTCCACGGTGGCTGGCCCACACCACGCCGCGATCGGGACCCAGGACAGATCCTCCAACTCTTCGCGACGATCCCCGGTGATGGATGCATGGTCCGCCGCTTGTTCCCACGCGTCGGCGGCCGCGGAGAAGCGGCCCTGCAGCATGTGGGACAAGGCCAACAACGTCCAGCCTTTGGCGAGACCACGATCGTCGCGCACCTCCTCGAACATCGACATCGCGCGCCGAGCCTCACGTTCGACGTCGACCGCCCACCCTTCGGGCTGCGTGAACAGCCGGATCCAGAGGTCGATCACGATCGCGTTCGCCGTCAAGACGTCGTCGTCCGCACGATCCGCGGCAGCGCGCAACCGATCGAGGACCGCACGACTGCGATCGAACGATCCGGTCTCGAGCAGGGCGACGGCGAGATCGGGGAGAACCTCCGTGCCGATGCGCTCACCAGCCGGGGAAACGGTCACCGTTCGTGAGAACAGGTTGGCGGCCGCTGACATGTCCCCACGCGCGAACGCCCGCCTGCCAGCCGATGCCAAGGGCTGCGCTGCAGCTCGGCCGAGCTCCTCGATCCGGTCGTCGATCGGACCCAGCTCGCGCAGGCTCGCGTACGCGTGTTCCAGGTGGTAGCCCACGATCTCCTCGTTCTCGTTCGAAGCTGGCTGTCGCGCCGCGAGCCAGCGAGCGAAACTCTCGTGGAGTTGTGCTCGGGTCGCCTTCGGGATGCCCCGGTACGCCGCGTCACGAACGAGGATGTGTGTGAAGCGGAACGCGTCCTCCTCGTGCTGGCTCAGGTCGGGTGAGAGCAACTGCTTGTGCACGAGCGACTGCAGCCATCCCCCGATCGAAGAACGGTCCTGTTCGGGGGTGAGCTCGGCGACCGCACTCCACCAGAAGACACGACCGATCACGGACGCCCGCTCGATCAGTCGACGTTCGCCCTCCTCCAGCATGTCGACCCGTGCCGTGAGGAGCGCCTGGATCGTGGGAGGGATCGAGGCGTCGCTCAGGGCCGTCGCGATGCGCCAGGAGTCGGACTCCCGTCGCAACGTGCCGTCGTCGACGAGCATCCGGACCGTCTCCTCGACGAAGAGCGGATTCCCTTCGGTGGTCTCGGCGATCCGCTCCGTGACCTCGTCTGGGGCGTCGACGCCACCGAGGAGATTCCTCACCAGCTCGACCGTCTCAGCCTTGGACAGGGGTTCGAGGCGCACCATCTTCGACCCGGAAAGCCAAGCTTGCCGTTGGTCGAGGAGCTCCGGCCGCGCGAGACACATGAAGAGGACGGGGACGCTTACCAGCCATTCGTTCAAGTACTCGATCAGGTCGAGGAACGTTGGTTCCGCCCACTCGATGTCGTCGAACACAACGACCGTCGGACCTCGTGAGCCGGTCTCCTCGAGAAGCTTCCGGACGGACCAGAACGTCTCGTGGATGTCGGGCATCTTCGTGCCCATGCCCATCAGGGCAGCGAGATGGTCGGCCGCGCTCGCCGACGACGCATCTGCGTTCAGGAGCTGGGCCAGAGCCGGAACGGCCTTCTCAGGTGGATCGAACTCACTGACACGCGTCGCGGATCGAAGCACCTCGATGATGGGCCAGAACGTGATCCCTTCTCCGTAGGGAAGACAGCGTCCGCGGAGGACCAAGACGCCATCCCCGACCGTGGCGAGGAACTCCGCGGTGAGCCGAGACTTCCCCACGCCGGCGGGCCCCACGATCGTCACGGACGCACACCTGCGAGCGTCGACGACGTCGCGGAAGGCACCTCGGAGTGCGCCAAGCTCGGCGCTCCGGCCGACGAGGATGGAGTCGAACGGTTGGTCCCAACGCCCGGTTCCAGTAGCCACCTCCAGGAGTCGCCACGCGGCGATCGGGTCGGCCTTCCCCTTCAGCTGGAGAGGGGGCACAGGCTCGGCGGTCGCTGCGCCGGTGATCAGTCGGTGCGTGGAGTCGCTGATCAGGATCTCGCCGGGCGAAGCTGCCTGCTCGAGTCGAGCCGCCACGTTGACGGGGTCGCCGGTCACGAACGCCGAGCCACCCTCCGGATCGCCGGTCACGACCTCACCGGTGTTGACACCCGTTCTCGTCTGGATCTCGACGCCGTGTCGAGTCATCAGGGAGTCGTTCAGCTCCTGCAGTCGATCACGCATCTCGGCGGCAGCGCGGACCGCGCGGAGTGCATCGTCCTCGTGTGCCCGAGGGACGCCGAAGGCGGCGAGGATCGCATCGCCGACGAACTTCTCGGTCACACCTCCGTGGCGCGTGAGGACGGCCTGCATGTCCTCGAAGTACCGAGTCATGACGCCGTGGAGCGATTCCGGGTCAAGCTTCTCCGCGAGCTGGGTCGACCCGACGATGTCCGTGAACACGACGGTCACGTCTTTCCGGGAGCCCGGCGGCGTTCGGAACTGGAGGGCGGCTCCGCATGACCGGCAGAACCGCGAGCCCGGATAGCTTCGAGCCCCGCAACGTTGACACGTCTGATACGTGGGCCACTCCCCTCCGACGGGTGCGACCGATCCTCGTTTGCCTTGGGGAGCAGCGTAATCCCGGTTTGACAGATGTGCGACCGAGAGGTATGGCGTCTTCGACCACAAGGAGAGGGGGATTCTCGATGGATCAGACCGACCTACCGAACGACCCGGTAGAGCTCGCGAAGCTCGGCAACCTGCTCGCGGATGAAGACGCGAGACGGAGCTTCCTGGCGGATGCTGAAGGCACGATGGAGGAATGGGAGATCGACCGCTCCGGGATCCCCGACGCTCTGGTCGAGGCCTTGCAGCAGCTCAGCGAGGATCAGCTCGGGGCGATCTCCTTCGTCAATCGGCGCCTCGAGGAAGCCGGCTTCAGCGGCTTGCTTCCACTCAAGTGGCCCGTGTAACGACCAGGAGCCAGGGGCTACAGCGCACGATCCGCTTGGCCGTAGGCCCGCTGGCCGGAGCGAGCGAGCGCTTCGTCCGTCATCCGCGGGCGGCCGAGATCTATCCGAAGTACCTGGTGTCGATGCTGGCCGTGATGAGAGGGATCCTCGCCGTCATGGGCGCCGCGCGCGATCGCGCTCGCATGCTCCCCCGGGAGGATGCCGTGGCGGCCGGTATCGTCCCGTACCTCGAGAAGCACCTGGACGAGGAGCTGGGTCACGATGCGTGGGTCGTCGATGACCTCCACGCGCTCGGGCTGCACGACGCGACCGACGCCACCACACCGTCGGTCGCGATCGCCCGGTTGATCGGTTGTCAGTATTACTGGACGTACCACGCGCACCCCGTAGCCGTGCTCGGCTACCTCATGGTCGCGGAAGGCGAGCCGACGTCGCCGGCGACCGTCGAGCGCCTTCGGGAAGCGACCGGCTTGCCGACGGCAGCGTTCCGGACCCTGTTCGAACACGCAGAGCTCGATGGATCGCACGGGGCCGAGCTTGCGGCGTTGCTCGATGAACTGCCGCTCTCCGAGGCGCATGAACGGTTGGTGGCGGTGTCGGCGGCCACCACCGCGGCTCTGATGGCCGAGGCGCTCGAGGAAGTGGTTGGCTCCGTCAGCTGAACGATCGACCCGTACCGGATCGCGAGCCTCGGTAAGCGTCCCGTTCGCTATGCATCGGTCGCGGAGTGCGGCGGGCGGTCACCGCGTCAGCAGGTCACGTGGAGGATGGCGTTCGTGTCCGCACCCGGCCTACGGAGTTGCTCGATCGCCTCGACGGTCGGGATCACGATCAGGTCCACTCCTCGGCGTTCGGCCTCGGCAGTCAGGTCGTCGGTGACGGGGAGCGATCCGGAGGCGCCGCTGCCGATCACGAGGCGTCTGCATGACCATGGGATCTCCTCGGCGGCGGTCAGCGGCGTGTGCCCGTATCTTCCGCGGAGCGCCTTCGAGGGGCCCTTCTTCCGCTTCTGGATCCGCCCACCTTCGATCACGACGTCGTGCTCGTAGGTCACACCGTCGATCTCGATCGACCCGAAGACGTACCGCCCGAACTCCATCTGGACCCATCTTCGCTCGTGATGGATCTCTTTGCGTCCCGCTGCTCCTAGGTGCCCTCGTTCGCCTTGACCCACGGCGAGTATGACCGTGTGTCGTTCTGGACGCCCACATCCGCCGACCTAGTGGTTTCCGCTCGGAACGTGGTGGGAGCGCTGGATGATGTCTGCTTCTCCTCGAACCATTCCTGAGCGAGGTGCTGCTGAATGTTCCGCGAACAACCCACTGCATCGTGCCAACGACGGTTCGCCGCGCCTGGGCGTTCAGACAAGCAACGGCAAACCGCTTGCAGTCCTATGGATCTAGATCGTCCAGCTGGGGCTTGGGACGGATCACATCGTGGAGCGTCACCGCTGGGTGGGGTACTTCGGCAGAGCTCCAATGGGTGTGTGACGGCGTGGGGCCGGTACGCCATGCATCGGTCAGCCATCTTCGCTGCTGGGTACGCGGATACGGGAACGCCCGCCCC
>DATAEV010000066.1:0-5780 GCA_036257875.1 Actinomycetota bacterium
GGCGGCAGCGCGCGTGCGGCGGGACGTGGAGCATCCGGAGGTTCGGCTCGTCCTGCACGACGATCGCCGGCCACGCGTACCAGACGCGTCCGTCCCAGATCTCACGGAGGGCGACGACGTCGCCGGGGGAGCGGCGCGGGATGCCGGGATCGGCCGGGATCATCGGGGTCTTCCCCACGAGCGGCAGCGTAGCCCGCTCGGTCTTGACGGATGTCCGAGCCCCGGCGTACATTCGTCCTTCCCTCGAACATACGTTCGATAGCTCCTTGGATCACCGGGGGTCACCGAGACACGGGGCGACGGATGACCAAGCGGTTCGACGAAGAGGTCCGGGTCGAGCGTGATGCCGGGATGCCGGCCGTCTTCGAATGGCGCGGCAAGCGCTACCAGGTCGTCGACGTGATCGGCCGGTGGCGGATCGAGGGGCGATGGTGGTCGGACGGTCGCGACCGCGAGTACTGGCGCGTCGAGGCTCGGGGCGGCGCCGTGTGGGACCTCTACTTCGATCGCCAGCACGATCGTTGGCACATGGAACGGTTGTGGGATTGAGGAGCCGTTGTGCGCGCCGCCGCGGTCAGGCAGCCCGTCGCAATACCTTCGCGACCTTCCTGAGGTCCGCGATGAACGCCCGCATCGCTTCCTCCCGCGCGTCGTCGGGCGCGCGCAGGATCGATGACGGGTGCACGGTCGCCATGACGAACGGAGCGAGCGGCGACTCAACGAACAGGCCACGATCCTGGGTGACGCGGAACGACCGGCCCAGGAGCGCTTGCGCCGCGGTCGCGCCGAGGCACACAATCACCGTCGGTCGCACCTGGTGGAGCTCGGCGTCGAGCCACGGCCGGCACGCCAGCTGCTCGCGCAGGTCGGGTTTCCGGTGGATCCGGCGCTTGCCTCGTGGTGCTGCCTTCCACCGGAAGTGCTTGACCACGTTGGTCACGTAGACGTCGGCGCGATCGATCCCCGCTTCCCCCAACGCGCGGTCGAGGACCCCGCCGGCCGGCCCGACGAAGGGGTGACCCTCCACATCCTCGCGGTCGCCCGGTTGTTCGCCGATGAGCATCGCTCTGGCGTGCGCCGAGCCTTCACCGAAGACGGCCTGCGTCGCGTTGAGATACAGGTCACAGCCCTGACAGCCCTGGACGGCCTTCGCGAGAGACGCCAGCGAGCGTTCGGGAGGCAGGAACCCCTCTGCGGAGTTGTCGATCATCTGCGAACGGTCCTACCCGATCCGATCGGGCCGGGAACACCGTTCTGCGGATGTCTTGACGGATGTCGTCTCGAAGCTTCAGACTCGAACATACGTTCGACCTCGAGATGGGCCCAACCATGTCCTTCGTGCACCTCGACGTCCGCTCCTTCTTCTCGTTGAAAGAAGGAGCGTTCGCGCCGGAGCAGCTGGCCGAGCAGGCCGCAGGTCTCGGGATGCCTGCGGTCGCGATGACCGACCGCGACGGCCTCTACGGAGCCGCCCGATTCGTCTCGGCATGTCAACGCAACGGCGTGAAGCCCATCCTCGGCGCTTCCCTCACCGTGCGGGCGCCCGCTCCGCCACCGCGCGATGCCCACGTCGTCCTGGTCGCCGAGGATGCCACCGGGTACGCGAACCTCTGTCGTCTCCTCACCGACGCACACCTGTTGGGCGATCGCGGGGATCCGTGGGTCGCGGTCGAGCAGATCTGTGCGCACGCGGCCGGGATGACCGTCCTGCTTGGCCCGGAGTCGCATCCCGGGCGGCTCGCTGTCGCCGGCCGAGCCGACGCCGCCGCCCGGCTTGCAGCGCCCTTCCGCGAAGCCTTCGGCGCCGATCGATGCGTCGTCGCCGTCGAGCATCGCCTCGAAGCAGGCTCGGCCGGCGAGATCCGGAAGATGCTCCGGTTCGCGGAGAAGCTCGACGCCGTCGCCGTCGCGACGAACCCCGTCCGGTACCTCGTGCCTGACGATGCGTTCCTCGCCGACGCGCTCGAGTGCATGCGGGCGATCGTGCCGGTCGCCTCCAGCAACGTGAGCCGGACGAACGCGGAGGGATGGCTGAAGCCAGCTGCGGAGATGCGCGCGCTCTTCGCCGACCGCCCCGATCTCTGCGATGCGACGCTCGAGCTCGCCGAGCGGTGCTCGTTCGATCTGGGTCTGAAGCAGGTCCACTTCCCGGACTTCCCGATCCCCGGTGGACGTTCCGCCGACGCCGTACTCGCCGAACGATGCTGGCGCGGCGTCCATGACCGCAACATGAAGCAGGACGAGCGTCTCCGCGCACGCCTGCATCACGAGCTCTCGATGATCAGGCAGATGGGATACGCGGCCTACTTCTTGACCGTCGCGGAGATCGTCGCGGACGTGAAGGCGATGGGGATCATGGCGGCGTGCCGGGGCAGCGCGGCCGGATCGCTCGTCTGTTACCTCACCGGGATCTCCGATGTCGACGCGCTCCGGCACGACCTCGCGTTCGAACGGTTCCTGAACCCCATGCGCGACGAGCTGCCGGATATCGACATCGACGTGGAGTCGGCTCGTCGGGAGGACGTGTACGACATGATCCTGTCCCGTCACGGTCAGGAGCGTGCCGCGTGCGCCGCCATGATCGACACGTTCCGGGCGCGCGCAGCGATCCGCGAGGTCGGCAAGGCGCTCGGTCTGCCCGAGGTCGAGATCGGCATGGTCGCGAAGGCCTTCCCGCACATCTCGGCGCGGAACATCCGTGATGGCCTGGAACGGCTGCCCGAGCTGCGCGGCATCAACCTGCCGATGCGTCAGCTCGAGCTGCTCTTCCGCGTCGCCGAGCGCCTCGACGGGTTCCCCCGGCACATCGCGCTGCATCCCTGCGGGATCGTCCTGTCCTCACACGACCTCACCGAGCGGGTGCCGCTCGAGCGCTCCGCCAACGGCCATCGGATGGCCCAGGCGGACAAGGACGACGTCGAGGAGCTGGGGTACCTCAAGCTCGACATCCTCGGGGTGCGGATGCTCTCGTCGATGCGCCACGCGCTCGACGAGATCGCCCGCACCACGGGGGAGAAGGTCGACCTGGACCGGATCGCGCTCGATGACCGTCCCACGTTCGACCTGATCCGCGCGTCCGACACGCTCGGGTGCTTCCAGATCGAATCGCCGGGCCAGCGTGAGCTATTGCAGAAGCTGCAGCCATCCCGTTGGGAGGATCTGATCGTCGACATCTCGCTGTTCCGTCCGGGCCCGGTGAAATCCGACATGATCCGTCCGTACCTCTCGCGCCGGATGACCTTGGAGCAGCCGAGCTACATCCACCCGGAGCTTCGGCCGGCCCTCCAGGAGACGTTCGGGGTGATCGTGTACCACGAACAAGTGATGCGGACCCTCGCCGCGCTCGCCGGATACGACCTGACCCAGGCCGATCACATCCGTCGACATCTCGATCGCGAGGATCTGCTGCCAGGGTTCCAGCGGGACTTCCTCGCGCGGGCGACCGCACGTGGGGTCGCGCGGGAGGCGGCCGAGAAGACGTGGGACGCGGTTGCACAGTTCGCGTCGTTCGGGTTCTGCAAAGCGCATGCGGCCGCGTTCGCGGTTCCGACGTATCGCTCCGCTTGGCTGAAGACCCACTATCCGGCGCATTTCATCGCGGGGATCCTCACGCACGACCCCGGCATGTATCCACGACGGTTGCTCTTGGACGACGCCCGGCGCCGCGGCGTCCCGATCCTGCCGCTCGACGTGAACCGCAGCGAACCCGAGTACGTGGTGGAGGAGGTCGGGCCGGTCGGGTCGCGGTCTCGCTGCGCCGTCGGCGCGGATGCGAACACGGGGGAGGGTCGTGGATCTCGCGTCGGCGACGCGGCGCGTGCCAAGGCGGAGCCGTCCGATGGAGCTGTGTCATCCGCGCCGACGGCGCAGCGAGATCCACGACCCGACCCCAGATACGCCATCCGCCTCGCCCTCCAGGACGTCCATGGGATCAGCGACGCCGAGATCCGGTCGATCCTGGCGTCGCGCGCGGAGCACCCGTTCCGTGACGTCGGGGACTTCCTGCGTCGCACGACCGTCTCGCGGCCGGTCGTGGAGTCGCTCGCGCACGCAGGCGGATTCGATGCGCTCACCGGATCGGGGACGAACCGCCGCGGGCACCTGTTCGACGCGATCACCGTGGATGCGCCGCGCGAGGGCGACCAGCTCACGCTCGCCGACGCCGGGGCGCCGGCGCACCGGTTCCCCGAGTACACGGATGCGGAAGTGGTGAAGGCGGAGCTGGAGGTGCTCGGTCTCGACGTCACACGGCACCTCGTGAGCTTCTTCGAACCGCTCCTCACCGACCTGGGGGTGACGCGGGCGAAGGATCTGCACCGTTGCCGACAAGACGCCTGGGTGATGGTGGCGGGGGTAAAGATCGCATCGCAGACGCCGGCGGTTCGAAGCGGTCAACGGATCATCTTCGTGTCGCTCGACGACGCCACGGGGCCGATCGAGGTGACGGTCTTCGAGTCGGTCCAGCCGAAGGTCGCGAAGACCGTGTTCCATGCGTACGCGCTCGCGGTGTGGGGCCAGCTGCGGCGCACCGGAGTCAAAGGGATGAGCATCACCGCGGAGGATGTCTGGGATCTCACGGAGCTCCACCGGGCTCGAGGCGACGGGCGGTTGCGCGAGGCGATGACCGGACCGACCGCGGTGCACGCACCGGCCCGCCGGCTGTGGCACGCGAGCCCGGGTTCCGCAGGATGATCTGGCCGGCGGTAGCGTGGGCCTCCATGGCCAGGCCATCCGAGCCGATCCTGCACGTCGACCTCGACGCCTTCTACGCGAGCGTGGAGGTGTTGAAGGATCCATCGCTCCGCGGGAAACCCGTGATCGTCGGGGGGACCGGCTCCCGCGGCGTGGTCACGAGCGCGTCGTACGAAGCACGGCGCTCGGGTGTGCATTCGGCGATGCCGTCGGTCCGCGCCCGGAGGTTGTGTCCCGAAGGGATCTTCCTCCCACCGGACTTCGAGGCGTACCGTGTGCATTCCAATCGGTTCCGCGAGGTGATGTTGTCGTTCACCCCGCTCGTGGAGCCCATCTCGCTCGACGAGGCGTTCCTGGACGTCGGGGGAGCGACCCGGCTGTTCGGGGCGCCACCGGAGATCGCCGGGGCGATCCGCGCCGCCGTCCTGGAGGCGGTCGGGGTCACCTGCTCGGCGGGCGTCGCGTCGACGAAGTTCGTCGCGAAACTCGCCTCGGCCCACTGCAAGCCCGACGGTCTCCTGCACGTACCTGCGACGCAGACCATCGGCTTCCTCGAGCCCCTGCCGGTCGGTCGGTTGTGGGGGGTGGGGGAGAAGACGGCCGATCTGCTGGGGCGCCTGGCGATCAGGACGATCGGCGACCTGGCGAGGACCCCCGAGCCTGTGCTCCAGCGCCTGGTCGGAGAGGCCGCGGCCAGGCACCTCACCCAGCTCGCGCACGGCTTGGACGAGCGCGAGGTGATCCCGTACGAAGCGCCCAAGTCGATCGGTCACGAGGAGACCTTCGATCGCGACCTGGACGACGATGAGGAGATCCTGCGTGAGCTCCTGCATCTGTCCTGCCGGGTCGCCGCGCGGCTCCGCGAGGACGGCTACCGCGCGCGCACGGTGACGCTCAAGGCGCGGCTCGCCAACTTCACGACGCTCACCCGGTCGCGCACCGTCCGCGATGCGACGGACGTCGGCGCGGATCTGTACCAGGCGGTCGGCGAGCTCTATCGAGCGCTCCCCGGGACGGGACGGCGCATCCGTCTGCTGGGGGTACAGGCGAGCGGGCTCGTGCTGGCCGGCGCGGAGCAGCTCGCGCTG
>DATAEV010000068.1:0-2288 GCA_036257875.1 Actinomycetota bacterium
GGCAACCATCCTCTTCTCGACGGCGGCCGTGGTCTTCGCCGTCGACCGGGCGACCAAGGTGTGGGCCGCGCACGCCCTCGCGGACAAGCCGATCGACCTGCTCGGGGGAGTCCTCACCCTCCGGTACACGACGAACTCAGGAGGTGCCTTCAGCCTGGGTCAGCGGACGCCGTGGCTCTTCGCCGCGGCGACCCTGATCGTCTCGGGGCTTATCGTGCTCACGGCGTTCCGCTCGCGGAACGCCGTGTCCGCCCTGGGGATGGGCCTCGTCCTCGGGGGCGCGCTCGGCAACCTCGCCGATCGCGCCCTCCGCGGTCCCGGCCTCTCTGGGCATGTAGTCGATTTCATCGATCTGCACTGGTGGCCGGTGTTCAACATCGCCGACAGCGCGATCGTGATCGGGGCGGTGGTCATCGCGTGGGCGTCCTTCCGCGAGGAACGCCCGGCCGACGTCGCGGCGGGAGGAGCCCCGGACGATGTCCCGTAGGGAGTTCGTCGCCGACCCGGGACGGCTGGACGCCGTCGTGGCGGCAACGATCGGGTCGACCCGCGCCGACGTTCAGCGAGCGATCACCGCGGGGGACGTCTTGGTGGACGGCCGGCCGAGAGCGAAGTCCTTCCGCTTGGACGGCGGCGAGCGGGTCGCCGTCCACCTCGCAGAGGACGACCCACTCGCACCCGAGGGGCCGCCGGTCGCGGTCTTGTTCGAGGATGAACACCTGCTCGTCGTTTCGAAGCCGGGTGGGCTCGTCACGCATCCCACCGCCCGGCGGCGGAGCGGGACGCTCGTCAATCGGCTGCTCGGCATGGGGATCCATCTCGCTCCCGCGGGAGGCGAGCTCCGCCCGGGGATCGTCCACCGATTGGATGCCGGCACGAGCGGACTGCTCATCGTGGCCAAGACCGACGCGGCCTACGAGGAGCTGCGCGAGGGGTTCCGTCAACACGCGGTCGACCGGCGCTACCTCGCCCTGGTGCGTGGGCAGGTCGCGCACGATCGCTTCGGGGTGGAGGCCCCGCTCGGCCGCCGCGCGGCGAAGATCGTGGTCGACCGGGTCGACGGACGGCCGGCCGCGACGTCCTTCGAGGTGCGCGAACGCATGTCGCGCGCGACGCTGTTGGAGGCGGCGCCGGAGACAGGCCGGACGCACCAGATCCGGGTCCACCTGAGCGCGATCGGCCATCCGATCCTGGGCGATCGCGCGTATGGGGGCGGCGGCGACGATGCAGCGCGGGTGGGGCTCTCCCGGCCATTCCTCCACGCGTGGCGGCTTCGGTTCCGCCACCCGGTCACCGGCCAGCAGATCTCGCTCGAAGATCCGCTCCCGGGCGAGCTCTTGGACGTGCTCGACAGGGTCCGTCTCGACCAGCGACCTTGACGCCGTGCCGAGGCGTGCTAGCCTCGGACCCCTGCGAATCACAGCCGTGTAAGTTGTCCACATCGGACCGGGAGCGATGTGGAAAACGCTCCCGGAAAGGCGACCACCAGCGCAGATGCCCGGCCAAGGGTTCGTCCATCTCCACACCCATTCGGAGTACTCCCTGCTCGACGGGGCGGCGCGGATCGAGGCGCCGCGCTCCAACCCGAACGCGCCCACGATCTTCAGCGAAGCCGCTCGCGACGGGATGTCGGCGATCGCCGTGACGGACCACGGGGCCATGTTCGGGGCGCTCCGCTTCTACGAAACCGCTCGGCAGACGGGGCTCAAGCCGATCATGGGTGTGGAGGCGTACGTGGCGCCCGGGTCCCGATTCGATCGCACGCCGGGGGAGAGCGAAGAGAAGTACTACCACCTCACCCTGCTCGCCGAGAACGAAACGGGCTACCGGAACCTGCTCCGGCTGGTTTCCCTCGCGCACCTCGAGGGCTTCTATCACCGGCCGCGGATGGACAAGCAACTGCTGGCCGAGCACGCCGACGGGCTGATCTGCCTGTCGGGGTGCCTCTCGTCGGAGCTCGGCGTGCAGCTCGTCAACGGCCGGTACGATCGCGCCCTCGCGGCCGCCGGCGCGGCACGCGAGATCTTCGGCGCCGACAACTACTTCATCGAGGTCCAGGATCACGGGCTCGGTGATCAACGCCGGATCATCGCGGAGCAGGTCCGGATCGCGCGAGATCTCGGGGTTCCGGTCGTCGCGACGAACGACCTCCATTACACGAGGAAGGAAGACGCGAAGCCGCACGACGTCTTGCTGTGCATCCAGCAGCAGAAGCTGCAGTCGGATCCCAAACGGCTCCGGTTCGACTCGGAGGAGTTCTACCTCAAGACGGCGGAGGAGATGCGTCG
>DATAEV010000070.1:0-8037 GCA_036257875.1 Actinomycetota bacterium
GCTCAGGGGCGCACCGGTCGCGATGTTCGCCGTCCCCATCCCGCGGCGGAGCCGGTCATCCGGACCTGGGCCGCGAACGTCGAGCAGGACCCCGGGCTCCGCCGGAGGGATCTCCGGGAGGACTCCCGTGTCCTCGACGCCATCGAAGCGCATCGTTAGCCAGGCTCGACGAGCCCGCGCTTCCGTTCGGTTCGTCGCTCGGCCTCGAGCCGTTCCAGGTCGACGTCGTCGTAGCTCATGAACGTGAACGCCTCGCCGATCGCCGGGTGCACCGCAGCGATCTGCTGATGGATCGCCTGCGCGACCCGCCGATACGTCGGGTGTCCCTGCGGCTGCGAGCGCAGCTCCGCCAGGTGCATCGCCTCACGCGCCGTCATCTGCAGTGCGAACCGGATCCGGTACCCCATCGCGACCGCGTACTGCGCGGTGTCCAGCAGTCCACCGGCCGCGATCTGGTCGTGCGTCTCCTTCGAGCGCTCCATCAGGCGCTCCCAGTCCGCGCGAAGACCGGCCGCTTCGACGTCGGCCGGCAACTCGTAGCCGAACGACGGCGAGAGGCGTTGCCATTCGATCGTGAGCGGACGGTGCCGCTGCAGATCGCGGAAGGCGCCGTAGTCGCACAGGATGTCGAACCGGTACTGGGTCCGCTCCCACGCACGGCCGGGCTTGTGTCGCCGGTTGGTTCGCGTTCCGATGCTCGCCGCGAGCACGGCGTCCCGTTGGTCGGACTCCATCGCGCGCACGAGCTCGAGGAGCTGATCGTCGGGGAGGTCGCTTCCCGCGTAGAGCACCGCGGCGGTGACCTTCAGCTCGCCTTCCGGGTCATGGTCAACCAGGTTGACTTCTTGGCGCCACTCCGGCTGGACGTCACCCGTGAGCTTGGCGGCCAGCTCCTGCGTTCGCTCGCGGAGGTCACGCCAGTAACCCGACCAGGCCACGCCCCGATCGTCGACGTCGACCCGCTTGAGGAACTCGGGGATGACCTTCCGGAGCTCGACCTTCATCAGGTCGCCGTACTCGCGCATCTCGGCGAGGGGATGCTGCGCCAGCCGCATCAAGAGTTGCTCGTACGACTGACCCGTCGCGTAGATCCCGAGGTTCGAGCGCGTCCCCGCCGGCAGGATCATCCGGAGCGTGTCGCACGTCTTCGCCAGGATCGTCTGCCGGTACACGAAGTCGGAGTCTCCGGGCCGTTGCGGGAACCGGTCGCGGTACCAAGCGTCGAGGACGTCGTACATCCGCCCGTAGGTCGTGAAGACGTCGTCCAACAGTTCGACGTAGCGCTCCTCGAGTTGGGTATCGACGATCTCCGGCGGGACGGTCGCGCGCCACCGTCCGCCCGGGCGGCTGTCGTAGCGCATGTACCGAGTGGACTGCTCGAGGTAGGCCGCGAGCCGTCCCCACTCCAGCGCCTTCGCCAGCAGTTGCGACGACTGCTCGCACGCGAGGTGGACCCCGCCGAGCTGCGCCACCGAGTCGTCGCCGTACTCCACGAAGACGCGGTCGTACAGCTTCTCTGCCCGGGCGGACCCCATCGAGGAGCCGGACACGCCCCCCGCGACGTCCTCCGCGAACTCGTCCAGGAAGAGCCGGCGGAGCGACTTCGTCGTGCGCGAATACCGAGCGAAGAGCGCCCCTTTGACGGCCTCGGGCAGATCGACCAGCGCGAAGACCGGGCCGTCGAGACTGGTGAAGTGCGCGGACAGGATCGCCTGCTCGTCGTCGGTGAACGCCTCGGTCGCGTACCAGACGCTCACGGCGTCGGGCTCCCCGTCGGCGATGGGGAGGGCGATGCCTGTTCCCCGGTGGAGAGCGTGATGGTGTCGCCCGGCTTGACCTGCGATCCCGGTGCGGGACTCTGTGCGGCGACCTTGTTCGTGTTAGGACATTGCGGGAGCGGGGAGACGAGCGGTCCCGGAACGACGACCAGTCCCATGTGCTCCAGCTGGTTCTTCGCCGAGCTGTACGTCACGCACGTGTAATCCCCGAGCGTGATCGAGGCGGGCTCGGACACGAGGGTCAACGCGACGAGTGAGTCGCGCGCGACCTTCGCCCCCGCCTGCGGCGACTGACCGATCACGGTGTCGACGGGGCATGCGTCGCTCGGCGCTCGGGTTTGGGTGCCGGGCTGGAGGTGCATCGCTTGCAACGTGGCCGTCGCCGCGTCGAGCGTCAGACACGACGACGAGACGTCGGGGACTACGACCTTGGGGAAGGGCGTGGCCACCGTCAGGGTGATCGTGTCGCCGGCGGCGACCTGCGTCTTCGGGTCGGGGCTCTGCTGCAGCACGGTCCCCTCCGCCTTCGAGCTCTGCTTCGTCGGCGGTGGATCCACGACCGTGAGACCGAGGCCCTCGAGCTGCGACTTCGCCGCCTCGAACGTCTTGCCGGTGACGTCGGGCAACGCGAACGCCTGCGCGGCGTCCTTGTTGTTCAGGAACTGGGCGACCAGGTACCCGCCGGCCGCGAGCAGGGCGAAGATCAGCAATCCGATCAGGACGCCGAGCCACACCTTGCGGGACGAGCCCTCGGGCTCGGGAGGCGGCATCACCTGCGTGGGCGACGGCCGGGCGATGACCTGGGTCGCGTCTCCGGCGCCCGCGAGCAGCGGCGTCGCCTCGACGTCCTGACCCTTCTTGACCCGTTCGAGGTCGGCCGCCAGCTCCTCCGCGCTCTGATACCGGTTCGCGGGGTTCTTCGCGAGGCATTTCATGACGACCGCGTCCAGCTGCGGAGGCACCTCGGGGTTGTGCGCGGACGGCGGCACTGGCGTCTCGTTCACCTGCTTGTACGCGATCGCGACCGGCGTGTCGCCCGTGAACGGGGGCCGCCCCGCGAGCAGCTCGTAGAGGACGCACCCGAGCGAGTAGATGTCCGATCGGGCGTCCACCGCCTGCCCTTGCGCCTGCTCCGGCGAGAGGTACGTCGGTGTGCCGATCACCGAGGAGGTCTGCGGAGCGGTGACGTCGGTCTGCATCCGCGCGATCCCGAAGTCCATCACCTTCACGAACCCGTCGCGCGTGACCATCACGTTGCCCGGCTTGATGTCGCGATGCACGATCCCCTGCGCGTGCGCCGCCGCGAGGGCTTCGGCGATCTTCCGCGTCAGCTCGACCGCCTGCACGAGGGTGGGGCGGCGGCCGCTGGTCAGGAAGTCGGCGAGCGTTCGTCCCTCGACGAACTCCATCACGATGTATTGGCGGTCGCCGTCCGCTCCGGTGTCGAAGACGCCGACGATCGTGGGCTGGTTCAGCCTCGCCGCCGCTTGTGCCTCCCGCCGGAAACGGGCCACGAACCCGGCGTCACGCGCGAACTGGGGGAGCAGGACCTTGATCGCGACCGTTCGATCGAGCACCTGGTCGAAGCCTCGGTAGACCTCGGCCATACCACCGGCGCCGATCCGCGCTTCGACCCGGTAGCGCTCGCCCAGCACGGAATCGCTCACGATCGTTCGTTCACCCCTTGAGGTATGCCTGCATGACCTGTTTGGCGATCGGCGCGGCTACGAGCCCGCCGGTCGCCTCGCTCCCGAGGTCGCCGCCGTCCAGCACGATAACCGCAACCGCGATGCTGGGGTTCTGGCCCGAGCCGGCGGGCGCGAACGCTGTGAACCACGCGTTCGGCGGAACGTTGCAGTTGGGGACAGTTCCGCAGTTGGTCGCGGTCCCCGTCTTGCCGGCGACGGTGAACCCTGGGATCTGTGCCGCGGTGCCGGTTCCGCTGGTGACGACGCTGATCATCATCTGGCGCATCTCGTCCGCGGTGTGGACGCTGATCGGGTGCCCATAGTCCTGTTTCGCGAACTCTTTGATCGTCCGGCCTGTGCTGTCGCGGACCTCCGTCACCAACCGCGGCGCGTACAGCAGCCCGCCGTTGGCGATCGCCGCCGATTCCAGCGCGAGCTGGAGGGGGTTCTGCTTGTCGTTGTCGAGTCCCACCGCGGACAGCGCCACCTTCGGCAGGTTCTCGTTGAAGTAGGCGGGCTCCGGGAACCGGCCGTTGTTCCACGGGAGGGTGAACGGGATCGTCGGTTGCGTGCACGTGACCTGGTCCGGCGGAAGGATCGGGCAGAAGCCGTAGCGGAACGCCTGCTGGGAGAGCTTGTCGGCGCCGAGGCGAAGGCCGATCTCTCCGAACGTGACGTTGCACGAGTGCTCGAACGCCTGCGCCATGGTGACCGTCGTCGAACCACCGTTGCAGAGCTCGTTGCCGAAGTTCTGCAGCGTGCTGGATGACTGCGGCAGGTCGAGGACGTGCGGGTTCGGCCACGACTTATCGGGTCCCCACCCGTTCTCCAGGGCGGCGGAGGCCGTCACCAGCTTGAAGGTCGACCCGGGGAGGTAGAGCTCCTGGAACGCTTTCGAGATGAGCGGGCGCTCCGGGTCCGAGATCAGCGCGTTCCAGGCGGCGTTGATCTGATCGTCCGTCCCCGTCGACAGGGGGTTGGGGTCGTACCCCGGGTTCGAATACATCGCGAGGACGTCCCCGGTACCGGGGTCGAGCGCGACGACGGCGCCCTGGTGGCTCCCGAGCGCGTCGCGGGCGACGCGCTGGAGGTCCGGCACGATCGTCGTGAGGACCGTCCCGCCGACCTTGGGCCGGCCGAGGAGGATGTCGGTGAGGTTCTGGGCGGTGAACTCGGGCGATGTTCCGGACAGGTACGGGTTCATCGCGTCCTCCAGGCCGCTGAACCCGTAGATCCGCGAGTAGTACCCGGTGAGCTGCCCGTAGAGCTCGCGCCCGGGGTACTTCCGGATGAAGTGATAGACCGAGTTCGGGTCGGGATTCTTGACGCTCTCGGCGAGCACCGTCCGCTCGTCGGCCGCGAGGATCTGGCCGCGTTCCACCGAGTACTCCGCGCGGATCTGCCGGGCCGCGTTGGCCGGCTCGCCGGCGATCCGGTCGGCGGCGAAGACCTGGATGTACGCGACCTGGGCGAACAGCAATGCGAACAACCCCACGAACGCGAACCCCAACCGCCGGATCTGCCGATCCATGGCCTACGTTCCCCTCCGCACCCGGTACCAGGCGCCGGCGGACGCTCGGACCAGGAGCGCCAGGATCACGAAGGTCGCCACGCGACTGGTGCCGCCGTACGAGACGAGGGGCAGCGGGACCCCGGTGAGCGGGATCAACCGGAGGACGCCGGCCGCGATCGTGAAGACCTGCAGGCCGATCACGGCCGTGAGGCCGACGGCGAGGAGCTTGCCGAACGTGTCCTGGCGCTCAAGCCCGATGCGCAACCCGCGTCCGATCAAGACGAGGTACAGCAGCAGGATCGCGGCGACGCCGAGCATCCCCAGCTCCTCGCCGAATGCCGCGAGGATGAAGTCGCTCCCCACATACGGGATGAACGTCGGCGACCCGAGACCGAGACCCGTCCCGACCATGCCCCCCGAGGCGAACGCGAACCATCCCTGGGCGAGCTGATAGCCGATCCCGTTCACGTTCTCCGGGTCGAGCGCGTGGAACCAGATCACGACGCGTTCCTGGATATGGGGCAGGGCCAGCCACCCGATGTACGCGCCGATCGCGAACAGGACGATCCCAAGCAGCAGGTACGAGGACCGGCCGGTCGCGACCCACATCATCACGACGAACACACCGAACAGGAGCAGCGACGCGCCGACGTCACGCTCGAGCAGGAGGACCGCGAGCGACGTCCCCCACGCGAGCAGCAGCGGCCCGAGATCCTTCACCCGCGGGAGCCCGAATCGGCCCACACCGGCCGCGAGCAGCTCACGCCGTTGCGAGAGGTAGGACGCGAGGAAGATCACGATCAGGACGCGACCGAACTCGGCCGGTTGGAACTGCAGGAACCCGAGGTTCACCCACAACCGCGCCCCGTTGATCGAGTAGCCGATGCCGGGGACGATCGGAAGCAGGAGCAGCACGATGCCCGCCAGCCCGATCGTGTACGTGTAGGCATCGAGCTGCCGGATGTCCCGCACGATCACGAGCGTCAGCGCGAAGCACCCGAGGCCGATCAACAACCACACGGCCTGATCCCGGGCGATGTCGACACGACCGCGCTCGTCCATGAGGCGGTAGAGCATCGCAAGCCCGAGCCCGCCGAGCAGCACCGCGACCGGGTAGAGGGCGGGGTCCGCCGACCGAGCCGTGTACCGGATCACGAACCATCCGCCGAGCGACGCGGCGGCGAAGAGGACGCTGTACACGGCGAGGCTCCTCGGAACCTCGCCGTGCAGCCCGAGTCCTTGCGAGGCGTAGGCGACGAGCGAGCCCGCAACGGCGAGGATCAGCAGACCGAAGCCGTTGCGGGCTCGCCGGCTCTCGGTCGCGCCCGTGGGAACCGCAACGGCGCTCACGGTTGCCCCACCGTCCCCGTTCGCGCCGCCTCGCGGAGGTCTCGACGGATCTGCTCGACGCGGGCGTCTGCCTCGGCCCTGCTGTCCACGTTGAGGCCGCCGGCGAGCTCCGAATAGAAGGGGAGCGCCTCCGCCGCTGTCGCGGAGATGTCCGTCTCCTCGACCACACGTGAAAGGTCGTAGCCGAACACGTCGGCAGGGATGCCTTGGTAGATCGCGACGTGGCCGTTGGCGACGCCGATGAACCAGCGCGTGTCGATCAGGGCGCGTGCACCCGTCAGAGCCGCGCCGAGCACCACGATCACGATGCCGGCGACGATCGCGATGCGCCACCACCGCCGGTGTCCTACGGAGGTCCCGGCCGGTCGCGCGGGCTCGTCGTTCGCCGCCTGCGCCGTCACGGCCGGCGCGGGCGCGGCCTCCGCCTCGGTCGTCCCGTCGTCCGCCAGCACGTCGAGGACGACCACGGTGATGTTGTCGACGCCCCCCGCCCGGTTGGCGGCGACCACCAGCCGGTCCGCGGCCTCCTGCGGAGCCTTCGGCGTGGACTCGAGGATCGCCTGGATCTGGTCCTCCGTCAGCATTCCCGTGAGCCCGTCGGAGCACAGAAGGAGGCGATCGCCGTCGAGGAGCCCGACGTCCTGCTCGTCGAGCGGGACGTCGGGCTCGGTCCCGAGCGCCCGGACCAGGACGTTGCGATGCGGGTGGACGTCGGCTTCCGCCGCCGTGATCTCCCCCGCTTTCACCATCCGGTTCACCAGCGTGTGGTCGTCCGTCAGTTGACGCAGGGCACCCGCCCGGAGCAGATACGCGCGCGAGTCGCCCACGTGCACCAGGTGCGCGAGGTCGCCCTGGATCACGGCGGCCGTGAGGGTGGTCCCCATGCCCGCGAGGTTCCGGTCGGCTCCCGCGCGTTCGAAGACCGCTCGGTTCGCCGCCTGGACCTGATCGGCGAACGGCACGGCTCCCTTCCGGAACGACTCGGCGATCGTCGTGAGCGCCAACTGCGATGCGACCTCGCCACCGCGATGCCCGCCCATCCCGTCCGCCACGGCGTACATCGGCGGCTCGAGCAGGTACGCGTCCTCGTTGCCCGTTCGGACCTGCCCAACGTGGGTCGCGACCCCCGCCTCGATCCTCACCGTGCGAGCTCCACGATCGTGGTCCCGACGCGGATCCGGTCGCCCGCCGTGAGCATCGCGGGAGCAGCCAGCCGCTGTTCGTTCACGAAGGTTCCATTCGTCGAGCCCAGGTCCTCCACGTACCAAGAGCCGTTCCTGGCGAATATCCTCGCGTGCTCCTGCGACACGTACGTGTCATCCAACCGCAGGTCGCACGCCGTCGCCCGGCCGATCACCGTGTTGGCGGCGAGCCGGTGGGCCCGCGGCTTGTCTTTGCCCTCGGTGTGCACCAGGACGTTCGTGGGGGCGGGCTGGCTCGGGGATCGGTCCGCACCCGCCCGCGCGCCGGGACCGGGCATCGGTGCGGCCGGGCTGCGGTCGACGTTCAATCCACGGGCCACCCATCGCATCGAGCGCCACAGGAACAGGAAGAGCAACGCGAACAACCCGTACTTCAGGGCCGAGAGCGCGAACGGCTCGACGGCGGCCGCGAGCACTACACCCTCCGGTACTCGATCACCGTGTTGCCGACCGTGATCCGATCGCCGTCGGTCAGGGGTCGCGACTGGACCTGCTGACCGTTCAGC
>DATAEV010000071.1:0-2333 GCA_036257875.1 Actinomycetota bacterium
ACAGTGCCGGCACCGGCCGCAGACGACGTGCCCTTCGCCGCTCACCCGGTCCCCCGGGAGGAAGTCGTTCACGTTGGAGCCGACGGCGACGATCCGCCCGGCGAACTCGTGTCCGATCACGAGCGGCGTGACGACGGTCTCTTTCGCCCAGGCGTTCCAATCCCAGATGTGGATGTCGGTCCCGCAGATCCCGGTCCGCTCGACGCGGATCAGGACGTCGTTGATGCCGATCGTCGGCTCCGGAACGTCCTCGAGCCGGAGACCGACCTCGTCCGCACGCTTCACGAGCGCCTTCATCCTGCCGTCGAGCCTAACGCCCGGTCGCGGTGATGGTGTCGCTAGGCTCCTCACATGGGTGTGCGTCGGGCACGAGCCGACGAGTGGGAGGCGCTGCGCGAGATCCGCCTCGCGGCCCTCACCGACAGCCCCGACGCGTTCGGGTCGACGCTCGCGGAGGAGCGTGATGCCGACGAGGCGCGTTGGCGGGGCTGGATCACGGGAGAGGGGTGGGCCGGCGACGTCGCGACGTTCATCGCCGAGGCTCCCGGCCCCCTCCTCGGCATGGCCACGGGGTACCGCCCGGACGACCGGCCCACCACCGGCTGGCTCTTCGCGATGTGGGTGCGACCGGACCGACGTGGCGAGGGGATCGGTCGGCACCTGGTCGCCGCGGTCGATGAGTGGGCCGCCTCGCTCGACATCGACCAACTGCTTCTGCACGTGACGGACAGCAACGACGGCGCCGTGCGCTTCTACGCGTCCTACGGATTCGTCAGCACATCGGACGCGCCCGAACCGCTCCGTGAGGGATCTGACCGGATGACCCGGACGATGCGGCTCCTCGTGGGGTCGGCGCCATCCCGTTGACCCCGGGTTCGACGAACCGTCGGACGGGCGAGACGATGGGGCGTCACTCGGGATCGAGGGGGTTCCATCATGCGCCGCTGGACCGGGCCGGTCACGATGCTCGTGCTGTTCTCCTTCCTGGCCGTGGGTCCGATCACCCACACGCCACGCGCCGAGGCCGATTGTGGCTCCGCAGGATGCGCTGCCCCCGTCGCCTGCAACACGCACGCGGGCGCCTGCTGGAGGCCGGTAGCGAACGCGCGGTGGCAGTACCAGCTCGAGGCCGCGAGGGACAAGTCGGGCAACTGCCTCTACCCCTCGACCGGTGGGATCAACGTGAACATCGGCGGCACGCCGTTCACGGGTGGGGCGGCCGTCAAGCCGTCCGTGGTCGACATCGACTTCCAGACCGACGGAACGTGCACCGGCGGCACGATCACGCAAGAGAACGGCGCCGCGGTCGCTGCCATCCATGCGAACGGGGCCAAGGCGATCTGCTACATCGATGCCGGTGGCGCCGAGAGTTTCCGACCGGACTACGCGGAATACCAAGCGTTCAACGCGAACTGCAACGGGTGCCTGTTCGGCAGGCCGATCGGCGGCTTCCGGAACGAGTTCTGGCTCAACATCAACAACGACCTGGGCCAGCGCACGTTCATCCTCGGCGAGATCTCGAAGCGACTCGACCGCTGCGCCGCGAACGCGTTCGACGGGGTAGAGATGGACGTGGTCGACGCGTGGTCGAACAGAACGGGGCTGACGATCAGCGCGGACACCCAACTCTTGTTCAACACCGCGCTCGCGAACCTTGCGCACAGCAAGGGGTTCACGGTTGCCTTGAAGAACGACGTGGAACAGATCCCGGACCTCGCGCCGTACTTCGACTACGCGATCAACGAGCAGTGCGAGCAGTACTCAGAATGCGGCAACTACACGACCTACTTCGCGAGCGCGGGGAAGGCCGTCTTCCAGGTGGAGTACAAGCTGAAGACGTCCACCTTCTGCCCGCCGGCGAACGCCGCGAACCGCAACGCGATCATCAAGACCTACGACCTGCTCGATCTGCCCTGGACGCCCTGCCGCTGAGCGGCATCATCCGATGTCGACCGGTGCGGTGAACTGGGGGAGCCAACGCGCCTCGGCCTCGAGCATCCGGTCGACCATCTCGTGGATCCTCGGGAGCGTCTGGACGGCGCCGGTGAGCGGATCGAGCGCCACCGCCGCGTGGACGAGGTCGCGGTCGCCCGTCATCGCAGCCTCGACCGCGAGCCGTTGCACGTTGATCTGCACCTGGTTCAAGGCAGCGCACGCCGGCGGCAACGATCCGAACGGGATCGGCTGGACCCCGTCGCGGTCGACCCGGCACGCGACCTCGACACAGGCGTCGGCCGGCAGGTCGTCGATCAGGCCGTCGTTCCGGACGTTCCCGTAGACCGTCCGTTCGGTGCCGGTGACGAAGCTGTCGATGATCGGCGCCGCGAACTCAC
>DATAEV010000081.1:0-5707 GCA_036257875.1 Actinomycetota bacterium
TTCGCGGGCGGATACCACCCCCATCACGGGCAGGACATCCTCTGCCGTTACGGGGCACCTGTCCTCGCCGTCCAGGGCGGGATCGTGCGGTTCGGCGCGGATCGGCTGGGTGGCCGGGAAGCGTTCCTCGAACGGAAGGACGGATCGTCCTGGTACTACGCGCACCTCAAGTCCTACGCAACCGGTCTCGCGAGCGGTGATCGGGTCGAGACCGGGCGGATCATCGGACGCTGCGGAGCGAGTGGGGACGCGACCGTCCCGCACGTCCACTTCGCGCTCTTCACCGCCGAGCACGTCGCGGTCGACCCGATGCGGGCACTGATCGCCTGGCTCCGAGGGGCGGAGAAGAGCCTCCCCGGCATGCGGCATCACCAGAAGCCTCCTTCGGTCCCCGCCCTCATCCTTCCGGCGCCGAGGGAACCGGTGAACCTCGCGGGCACCGTTCACGCGGAAGGGTCGGTGGGCTCGGCGGCCGCCGAGTGGCTCTCACCCCGCCAACGGGCCATGGGCGTTGCCGCGGTGATGATGCTCTCGTGTCCGATCGCGGTTGGGTTCGCTCGGCGCCGGAAGCAACAAGCACCGCAACGAAGCGCAGCGGGGCCGTAGCGAGGGATCTCGTCGCTTGTCAGAGGCGTTCGGTCGCCGGACGATGACCTCATGGCGATGGGTGGGAACGTCATCGAGGGGAGCGACGAAGCGATCATCGGCTGGCGCAGCTGGAACCTGTGCGACGATGCCTCGGCTCCACGTCTGTTGCCGGCCGGATCCGGCGTGGATGATGCGTGGCAGCCGCTACGGGCGATGACCGCACGATGCGGCGTTCCATCCATCCTGAAGCTCGGCCGGCGCCGGCACGACGCGCCGGACATCGACTGTCGTTGCGGCATCTACGCGAGCCGGTCCCTGGAGACCACGGAGCGCCCGAGGCCCGCGTGGCCGCCGCCGTGCGTCGTCGGCACCGTCGCGCTGTGGGGAACGGTGATCGAGCACGAACGCGGCTGGCGAGGACGATCGGCGTATCCCGCGAGGCTGAGACTGGTGTGCTCCATGTGCGCCTGGTTCGAGCCTGGACCGGGGACCCCGACGTGCGTCCACGCGTTCTCGGGGTGCTTCTACGCGCTGTGCGAGGTTCATCGTGGCGGGATCCAGATCCCCGACGGTCGGCGGACGCGTCCGACCGGTATCGATCCGAAGACGCTCCAGGCTCGTCTGCTCGACGCGTACGCGGTCGATCTGGTCCCGAGCGACGCGGTCCTTCCCCTCTTCCAGAGACGCCGCACGCCGGAGCCTCCCGCGTACGTCCCCTCGATCCGGGTCGTCCCCTTCGACGACGCTCGGTGAGCGGGCGAACGTTTCCTTCGCCGCACGACGGGCAAAGCAGCCGATGAGGCGTGAGCAGGTGGCGCGGCGCCCGCGGCGCAGGGGAGTGATGGTTGATGCTCGAGGAGTTCAAGAAGTTCGTCACGCGAGGCAACCTGGTCGAGCTGGCGATTGCCTTCATCATGGGTCTCGCCTTCGCTGCCGTGGTGACGGCGTTCGTGAACGTCGTCCTGAGCCTCATCGCGGCGATCTTCGGATCGAGCGTGACCTTCGATCAGCTGACGTTCACGCTGAATGGCACGCCGATCCCGTACGGGATGCTCCTGACGGCGATCGTGAGCTTCTTGATCGTCGCCTGGGTGCTCTTCCTTGTCGTGAAGGCGTATCAGCGAGTGGATCCGCCCTCCGAGCCGACGAAGACGAAGTCCTGTGACTACTGCCGGACGGATATCCCGATCGCCGCGGTTCGCTGTCCCAACTGCACCAGCCAACTGGTCACGGCGACGTCATGAACGATCATCGGCGGCCGTCGTCGCCCCCGCAGCCCACGACCTGACGAAGTCGATCGGCCGGTAGTTCAAGATCTGCTCCCGGGGGATCCCGGCGAGCGCGGCGGTCGCCATCCCGAACGGCAGGAACTCGAGCTCGCTCGCGGAATGCGCGTCGCTTCCGATCGAGAACCAGTGGACTCCCTCCGATCGTGCGACCCTGGCCATCTCCAGGTTCAGATCCTGCCGCCAGACCGTCGCGTCCAGCTCGAGCGCCTTGCCCAGTCGTGCCGCTTCCGCGAACACCCGGCGCCAGTCGGCGACCAGGCCGACGCGCCTTCCGAACATCCTGGCCTTCGGGTGGGCCAGGACGTGCAACCGCGGCTGTCGGAGCGCGGCGAGGTAGCGCTCGGTCTCGTCCGTGGTCGAGCGGAGCTTCGAGTGGAACGCTCCGAGCACCAGATCGAGGCTCGCCAGTGACGGCTCGTCCATGTCGATCGTCCCGTCGGGGAACACGTCGACCTCGATCGATCGGAGGACGCGGAACGGATCGCCCGCAGCCTCGAACCCGCGATCGATCGCGTCGATCGCGCGACCCTGCTCGGCGAGCTCGTCGCGTGTCATGCCGTTCGCGATCGTGAGCGCCTGCGAATGGTCGGTGATCGCTACGTAGGGCCTGCCGAGGGATCTCGCCGCCTCGACCATGTCCGAGAGCGGCAGGCCTCCGTCGCTGAAGGTGGTGTGCACCTGGAGATCGCCGCACGGATCGGCTTCCCATCGAGGGTCGGCGTCGAGCGTCCGCCGGACCTCGGCGTAGGTGAGGAAGCCCCGTCGCGTCTCGTCGGGCTCGGGCAGCGGGGGAGGCTCGTCGAGCCACCCCTGGATCTTCGCCGCGACCCATGGCCCGACGGCCCGGAGCTCGGTCGATGAGCGGCCGGCCACGGCCAGCTCGCTCGCCTCCTCGGGCCAGAACCGCGCCGCCCTCGCGGCTCGCTCCAACGCCCGTCGGCGATGGCCAGGCTCGTCCTTCGCTGCGAGGAACAACAGTTCGCCGATATCGGCGTTGGTCAACATCCCGCCGGGTCTCCCGTTCGTGGTTCAGAAGCTGGACCCCGGGGTAAACCCTCGGCAGAACGAAGGAAGGAGACTGAGATGGGCGTCATCCTGACGATCGCACTCGTGGTACTCGTCGTGGCGGTCGCACTGTGGTTCTTGCGTCGCGCTTGATGGCGCGGGAGGCCGTCTCGATCGTCTCACTCGGCAGGGTCGGGGACCGAAGGGTTCTTGACCCTGCCGCTTGATGGCCATGTCGCGGGGCCGGTCCATCTCGGCGTGGATCCGGAACGTGGCTCGTCGTGTCGATGCGAGCCAGGAGCGGCGGCCATGGATGGCGTTCCCGATCGCGGTCGTGCACAAGTTCGGGGACGATCGAGGTTCCTCGCTCGCGGCGCTGATCTCCTACTACACGTTCTTCTCGCTGTTCCCGCTGCTGGTGGTCCTCGCGACGGTGACAGGCTTCTTCATCAGCGATCATCCCGATCGCCAGGCAGCGCTGATCCATTCGGCGCTCGCTCAGTTCCCCGTGGTCGGCGCGAACATCGAGAGGAACGTACATGCCCTGAACGGCAACCTGCTCACCTTGGGGCTGGGCATCGCGGGGTGTCTCTGGGCAGGAGCCGCTGTCTCGGATTCGCTTCGGACCGCGATGGATGACATCAGGGATGTCCCTCGCCACGTTCGCGCTCCCACGTGGCGCGGACGCTTGTTCGGCCTCGCGTGGCTCCTCGTCTTCGTGATCGGCGTGATCGGCACCGGTTCGCTCCTGTCGATCGCGACGTCCCACGGGATGGTCCTTCGCGCGGGGGGACTCGTCTTGGCGATCGCGATCGACGTCGCCGTGGTTGCCACGGCGTTCCGCCTCCTGCCGAGCGACCACCCCTCGTGGAGGGAAGTCCTCCCGGGCGCGATCCTGGCGGGCCTCCTATGGGCCGTTCTGCAGACCGCTGGCTCGTGGATCGTCGCGCGTCAGATCCAAGGCGCCAGCGACGTCTACGGGTTCTTCGCCCTCGTCATCGGGCTCTTGTCATGGGTGTACCTGACGGCTGAGACGATCCTGATCGGCGCAGAAACGAACGTCGTCCTCCGACGGAGACTCTGGCCTCGGAGCCTCGTTCCGCCGCCACCCACGCGAGCCGATCTCGCCTCGGGCGAACAGCAGGCCTGGCAAGAGCACGCGCTGGCCGGCGACCGGTTGGACGCCGAGGCGCGCTGAACCTTCAACGGAAGACCAGACTGATGAGAGCAACGACCAGCAGCACCGATCCGAGCAGTCCGGCTCCCCACAGTGCCTCCGCCCAGAGGTCCGGTGCTTCCTCGGGAGACCCCTCGCTACGATCCACGATGTTCACCTCCTCTCGTCCGCGGTCTCGATACCCGCGAGCGTTACGAGGCGAACGACCGAGTCAGGTCGTCGCTTCCAATGCTTCCTTTCGCGCGGTCATCCGGTCGCCCAGGTCGGCCAGCTCGTCGTCGCCGAGCGCGCGACGCGCCTTCTCGAACATGTCCTGCTCCTCCTCTTCGATGTGATGCTCGAGGTTCTCCTTCATGACCGAGAACTTCGCGCCCCACTTCTCGTCGTCGTACGCGACGCCTTCGATTTCGGCCATGACGGTGTCCACGACATGATGCTCCTCGTAGCCCTCGAGGGCGATCTCCTTGGTCTTCGGATGCTCCTTGAGCGCCGGGTAGAAGATCTCTTCCTCGATCGCCTCATGGACCACGAGTTCCTGCTTGACCTTCGTGAACAGCTCCTCACGGGTCTTGACGCCCCGTTCGGTCGTCGACTCGAGCTCCGCAAGCAGCTTCTTGACCTTCCGGTGGTCTTCCTTGAGCAGACCTATCGCGTCCATCGTTCTCCTCCTCGGTTGCGGGGTCCTTTAGGCACCCTTCTCCTGCTTAAGCATTTCGAAGGCGCGCGTGCGGATCTCCTCCGCGCTGGCGTCGTCACCCAGCTCCCCTCTGGCGGCGTCGATAGCCCACTCGGGGGGTTCATGGTCCGTCTGACCAGACTCGAAGGCCGCGTCCTCCACGCTCACCTCCGCTCCGACCTCGTCTGCCTTTCAGCCGACTGACCGCGCCGGAGGCCCTTCCTGCGCCGCGCTCTTCACGTCCTCCATCCGCTGACGGGCGTCATCCGTCAATCGTTGCGCGCCTTCTTGGGCCGTCTGCTTGACTCGTTCGGCCGCTTCCTCTGCGCTTCCTCGAAGATCCTGGCCCACCTCATGGGCGGCCTCGCTCGCCGTTTCCTTCACGGGCTCCACGACCTGCTCGCGCAGTTGGGGGGCCATCCTCTTCTCGGTTTGCGTGCTCGGCAGGATCGTGCCTGCCAGCGCACCCAATCCGAAGGCGATCAGGCCAACGGCCAGCGGATTGCCCTCGGTCTGCTTCTTGACGACATCAGGGGCGCCCCGAACAGCGTCGGCCGCACCCGAGGCGGCGTCACCCACCGACGAAGCGACGTCCGACGCCGCATCACGAACCGATCCCGCTACCGACGACCCTTCGGACGTGACGGTAGTCGTTGCGCTCTCAGCTGACCCCATGATCCTCTCCTTCATATCGGTCAGCGTGCCCCGACCCCGATCGGTCCGGCGCCGGACCGCATGACGTGGACTGCTCTTGTCCCCGATCGCGTCGAGGTCTTGCCCGAGGTCCTCCCTCGTCCGCTCGATGTCGGCTCTCACTTGCTCCGCGCTTTGGCCCATGCGATGTCCTCCTTGATCGTCTCGATGGTCTGTTCCGGCCCCAGCGTGAACTGGCTCATCCTCGTTCGGGCTTGGCGGAAGAGGATGAAGCAGACGAACGCGAACAGTGCGGCCACGCTGGAGAACGCCGCCCAC
>DATAEV010000087.1:0-2923 GCA_036257875.1 Actinomycetota bacterium
GTGGGCGCTAGAGGATTTGAACCTCTGACCTCTTCCGCGTCAAGGAAGCGCTCTCCCCCTGAGCTAAGCGCCCGAGGCTTCGGATGCTACCGCAGCCTTCGAGGCGGGGACCGGAATCGAACCGGTGTGCGGGGCTTTGCAGGCCCCTGCCTAAACCACTCGGCCACCCCGCCGGGATGAAGCAGCCCGGGTTCCCCGGGCTTCGCCCAGTCTAACGTGCGACCGAAAGGCCGCGAGGTTCTCGCTCCGCAGCAGGTTGCGGCGTACCCTCGTCCTATGGACGCGCCGGATCGGTGTCCTGAGTGCGGCTCCGACGAGCTTCGGACGACCACCCGCAAGGGCGACATCCAAGTCGTCGTGTGCGGGGTGTGCGACTGGTCCTCGGATCCCAGGGTCGGACGCCCGCCGGCAGACCGATCGAAGAACTTCACCCTCCGCCGCCTGCTGGCTGCGTCCAAGCAGACGAATGAACAAGAGAATTGATCCTAGGGGTCGCGTCGCCGCGGTCGCCGTTCACGACAGCCTTCCCTGGCCCGTCTGAGGGCTATTCGACCCGTCGGGGAGCGGCGGCAGTGGATGGCTCAGCCTCGCCGCGATCAGGATGATCAAGATGGCGATGAGAGCCGCAACGATGGCCCAGATCAACCACGTGTGACGTCCTGCCCATCGGTTGTACTCGGCCCGGCGATCCGTCCAGCTGCCGCGACCAGATCGCCGACCGCTCATGATGCGAAATCTACGCCCGGATCCCAGCGAGCCTCTGACCTGGAGCGGACGACGGGATTCGAACCCGCGACCCCCACCTTGGCAAGGTGGTGCTCTACCAACTGAGCCACGTCCGCGCGTGCTCGTCCATCCTAGGAGCCCGTTCCGACACCTTCAACCGCTCTCATCAGCCCCGTCACGCGAGACTCAATCCGTCCCCGTCGAGCCGAACCCGCCCTCGCCACGACCGGTCCGGGGCAGGTCATCCGCCCACACCGGCGAAACGACGGGGACTGCGACGATCACCAACTGCGCGATCCGGTCGCCCGCCCGGATCTCGACCGCCTCGTCCCGATCGAGGTTCACGACCGAACAGATCACCTCTCCCCGGTAGCCCGCGTCGATCAAGCCGGGCGAGTTCGAGAGGGTCAACCCGCGAGTGGTCGCCAGACCGCTTCGCGGAAGCACCAGCCCGGCGTGTCCGTCCGGGATCGCGACGGCCACGCCGGTCGGAACCATAACCCGCTCCCCCGGCTTGACCGTGGCGTCGATCGCGGCTCGAAGGTCCAGGCCCGCGTCACCGGCGTGCTGTGCGGACGGAAGCGACCCGTCGGGCCGCACACGCTTGAACGGCAGGTTCATCGGTCAGGACGGCTCGACCAACTCGAGCCGGTTGCCGAACGGGTCGCGGACGTGGCAACGGTGGAAGCCCTCGAGCGGGACGTCGTCGGTCACCCGGTACCCCGCGAGCTCGATCCGTTCCCGCAGGGTCTCCAGATCTTGGACCAGGAAGGCCGGGTGGGCCTTCCGGGCGGGCGTGAACGGCTCCTCGATCCCCAGGTGCACCTCCAGCCCCTCGGTCCGGAACCAGACGCCACCGCGCGGTGCGAGCTCGGGAGGCTTGTCCACCTGGGTCAGCCCGAGGATCGCGCCGTAGAACTTGATCGCGTCCTCTTCCTCGCCCGGAGGCATGGCCAGCTGGACGTGATGCAGACCGAGCAGCCTCGCGGCCGGTTCCCCCGTCACTCGCCGGAGTCTACGAGCAGCCGGAGGTGCTGCCGCAGGTGCCGCACACGTAGCACGAGCCTGCGGGCTGCATCTTCGAGCCGCACTGGTAGCAGAGCGGCGCGTCCAGGACCCGCGCCGTCGGTCGCTCGACCGGCTCGACGGCCTGCACGGCCGGCGGTGGCTCCGGGACGCTCCCCGCATCGAGCTGCGCGATCTTCTCCTCCGCCTCCTCGGTCCGCTCTTGGATCGAGCGGATCCCGAGCGCTTCGCGCTGCTCCCACGTGAGGTGGTCGAGCGCCAGGCGACGGAAGACGTAGTCGACGATCGATGACGCGAACCGGATGTCCGGGTCGTTCGTCATGCCGCTCGGCTCGAACTTCATGTTGATGAACTTCGAGGCGTAATCCTCCAGCGGCACGCCGTACTGGAGCCCGACCGACACCGCGATCGAAAAGGCGTCCATGATCCCCGACAGGGTCGATCCCTGCTTCGATGCCTTGAGGAAGATCTCGCCGAGACCGTTATCCGGGTACGAGCCGGCGGTCACGTAGCCCTCGGCGTCGCCCACGCGGAACGAGGTGGTCAGCGCGGGACGCGACTGCGGGAGTCGCTTCTTCGCCGACCAGGCCAGCACGGCCGGCTCGGCCTCGGGAGCCTCGGCGGTCTTCTTCTTGTCCGCGGACAGCGGCTGCGCCACCTTGCAGTTGTCACGGTAGATCGCGACCGCCTTGAGTCCGAGCCGCCAGCTCTCCACGAAGAGCTCCTCGACCTCTTCGACCGTGGCCTCCTCCGGCATGTTCACCGTCTTGGAGATGGCGCCGGAGATGTACGGCTGTGCGGCGGCCATCATCCGCACGTGACCCATGTAGTGGATGGGCTGCTCCCCCATCGCCGTGTGGAACACGGGGTAATGCTCGGTCTTGAGGTGTGGCGCGTCCGCGACCGAGTTGTGTTCGGCGATGTAGGCGACGATGTCGTCCGCCTGCGCGGCGTCGTACCCGAGCTTCGCGAGCGCGCGAGGCACGGTCTGGTTGACGAACTGCATCGTGCCGCCGCCCACGAGCTTCTTCGTCTTGACGAGCGCCAGCTCGGGCTCGATCCCGGTCGTGTCGCAGTCCATCATCAGACCGATCGTGCCGGTGGGAGCGAGCACGCTCGCCTGAGCGTTGCGATACCCGTGCTGCTCCCCGAGGGCGATCGCCTCGTCCCA
>DATAEV010000090.1:0-6005 GCA_036257875.1 Actinomycetota bacterium
GGAGTACTCGCAGATCCACGTCCTGATCCACCCCGAGGGGCAGGTGCACGCGCTCGCGGAGTTCCGCGACGGCAGCCTCCGCGCCGAGATGGCGACAGCCGACATGCGGCTGCCGATCCAGCTCGCTCTCGCGTGGCCGGAGCGGCTGTCGGACGGAGTAGGGCCGGTGCCGCTCACGGATCGTCCGCTCACCTTCGAGCCGGTCGATCGCGAAGCGTTCCCCGCGGTGGACCTCGCCTACCGGGTGGGCGGGCTCGGGCTGACGTTCCCGGCGGTCATGAACGCGGCGAACGAGGTCGCCGTCATGGCCTTCCTTGAAGGGAAGATCCCGTTGACGCGGATCGTCGAGATCGTGCAGTCGGTGGTCGACGAGCACGACCCCGCCTCGGTCGTGTCGATCGTGAACATCGAACGCGCGGACCATTGGGGCCGCAGGCGCGCGGTCGAGATCATCGAGGAGCGGTAGCTCCCGTGAGCGCGCTCGCCATCGTCGCTTTCTTCGTCGCCCTGCTCGCGATCATCCTGATCCACGAGTTCGGCCACTACCTGCTGGCCCGCAGGTTCGGGTTCCGCGTCTTGGAGTACTTCGTGGGGTTCGGCCCGAAACTCTGGTCGTTCCGTCGCGGCGAGATCGAGTACGGGTTGAAGGCGATCCCGGCCGGCGGCTACGTGAAGATCGCAGGGATGAACCCGTTCGAGAACGACGTGCCCCCCGGCGATGAGGATCGGGCCTATGGGGCGAAGCCGGTCCGGCAGCGGGCGCTCGTCATCCTTGCGGGTCCGCTCTCGCACTTCTTGGTCGCGGCGATCATCTTCTCCGCGCTGCTCATGACCACCGGCGAGACGGATCGGACCCGCGTGTCGGTGATCTCGGATGTGCCGGCGGAGCTGGGACCCGGCGTGCCCTCGCCTGCGGCGCTCGCCGGGCTCCGGCCGGGGGACGTCATCACCCGCGTGGGCGATCTGGCGGCACCCACCCCCGCCGAGATCGGCCCCTACGTCGCGCAGCACGCGCACGAGGCGATCCCGGTGCAGGTCAAGCGCGGGAACGAGATCGTGAACCTGACCATCACCCCGGTCGTCCTCCAACCGGATACCGATCAGCAGAGCGTGAGGCTCGGGATCGAGCTCGGGCCGCAACCCCTCGGGTTCTTCCCCGCGGTGGCCGGCGGCGTCGCCGACGTGGCGAAGTACACGAGGGTGTCGATCGTGCAGATCGGGCATGCCTTCGGCCCGCAGGGTGTCGTCCGGGTCTACCACCTGCTGTTCGAGGGCGCCCCGCGGAACCAGGGCGACGTCGCGTCGGTCGTCGGCGTCAGCCAACAGGTCGGCGCGATCGGCGCGACCGGGAACTGGGCCGCGTTCTTCTGGGTCTTCGCATACGTGACGCTCTTCATCGGCATCATCAACCTGGTCCCGCTGCCACCGTTCGATGGTGGGCACCTCGCGATCTTGCTCATCGAGAAGGCACGGGGAAGGAAGATCGACATGCGCAAGATCGTCCCGGTGTCCGCCGCCGTCTTGCTGTTCCTCGGATTCTTCGTGATCTCCACGATGGTGCTCGACATCTGGAAGCCCGTCCCGATCGGTCCCTGACCAGCAGGAACGACCGGCGGTCCATCACGATTTCTCCATCACCCGGCCTCCCGTCCTCCACAGCGCCCGCGTACGATTGGCCCGTGAGCGAGCAGACCGTGTTGGTCGTCGACGACGAGGCGGCGATCGCGGAGGCGGTGCGCGCGCGACTCGAGAGCGAGGGCTACCGGGTCGTCGTCGCGCTCGACGGCCCGGAAGCGATCGAAGCGCACCTCGAACATCAGCCTGATCTCGTCGTGCTCGACCTCATGCTCCCGGGCATGGACGGTCTGGAGGTCTGCAAGCGGATCCAGCGGGACCGGTGGACCCCGGTCCTGATGCTGACGGCGAAGACCGAGGAGGCCGACAAGGTCGCGGGCTTCGCGGTCGGCGCCGACGACTACCTCACGAAGCCGTTCAGCCTGCGCGAGCTGACCGTCCGCGTCCGTGCGATCCTGCGGAGGGTCGAACGGATCAAGGGCGTGCAGGATCAGGAGACGGGTCCGATCGAGCTCCACGGCCTGATCCTCGACGCCGCCCGGCGACGGGTGGAGGTCGACGAGGAGGAGATCGGTCTCACGCCACTCGAGTTCGAGATCCTGCTCGCCCTCGCGCGCGAGCCGGGTGTGGTCCTGAGCCGTGATCAGTTGATGGATCGTGTCTGGGGCTATCGCGATTACGCCGGTGGCCGCGTGGTCGATTCGCACGTCGCGCGGATCCGTCGGAAGCTCGGCGAGGACGGCAACGACCCGCGCTTCATCCGGACGGTCCACGGCGTCGGGTACGCCTTCAAGGAGTGACGCGCGGTGGCGATGCGTCCCCTCGAAAAGCTCCCGACGATCCGCGCCAAGCTCGGCTCGGTGATCGTCTTCGCGGTCGCCGTCACCCTGATCGTCAGCTACGTGCTCATCGCGTTCTACCTGCGGAACTCACCGCGGGATACGGAGGAGATCGCGGCGCTCGGGCTCGCCGGCCGGGCCGCCCTGGGAACGCTCGATCACATCCCCGGCAACACCATGATCGTCACGCGGGATCCGGATGGGAACGTCACGGTGCAGGGGGCCGACCTGCACCTGCAGGTCCCCACGTTCGACGACGGCGTCCCGCATTGGGGCGTCACCGGGCGCATCACGTATGCCGCCGTCCCCACGAGCGACGGCGGCTGGGTGACCGTGCTGCGGCCGTCGCCGTCCCGCGGATCGCTCGGCCGGATCTCGGCGACCTTCGGGTTCCTCCAGAGCTCCTGGTGGCAGTTCCTCCTCGCGGGAACGGTGGCGGGGTTCATCTCCCTCCTCCTGGCGAGGTGGCTCGCGCGCGGGATGACGCAGCCGCTCCGAGACATGGCTGCCGCAGCGCGCCGGATGGAGGTGGGGGATTACTCCGTACGCGTGCGGGCGCGCAGCCGTGATGAGGTCGGTCAGCTGGCGGCCGCCTTCAACCGGATGACGGCCGAGCTGGAGGATCTCGAGCGGAGCCGGCGGGATCTGGTCGCCAACGTCTCGCACGAGTTGAAGACCCCGATCACGGCGATCCGTGCCCACCTGGAGAACCTCGCTGACGGCGTCGAAGTGGCGGACCCGAGGACGCTGCAGCTCATGCTGTCACAGACGGAACGGCTCGGGAGGCTCGTCGACCAATTGCTCGACCTTTCCCGGTTGGAGTCGGGCGAGGTTCCGTTCCAGGTCGAGGTCGTCCCGCTCGCGCCGCTCGTCTCCCGTGTGATCTCCGAGATCTCCATGGGTCGCTCGATCTCGGACGTCCGGATCGAGCACGACATCCCGGCTCACCTCGCCGCGAAGGCCGACGCTGAGCGGATCCACCAGGTGCTCTTCAATCTCGTGGACAACGCGGTGCGCTTCACGCCGCCCGGAGGCGAGATCCGCGTGAACGCCCGTCCGGATGGCGAGCGGGTGCAGGTCAGCGTCACCGACACCGGGGTCGGGATCCAACCGGAGCACCTCCCTCGCGTCTTCGAACGCTTCTATCGCGTCGATCCCGCTCGGTCACGAGACGACGGAGGGACCGGCATCGGTCTTGCCATCGCTCGGTCCATCGTCGAGGCACACGGGGGTCGGATCGTGGCGAAGAGCGACCCGGGCCACGGCAGCGCGTTCACGTTCGATCTGCCGGCGGTGGAAGCCGCCGTTGCGGCCGATGACAGGAGGGTTAGGTGAAGTCCGCGACCTCGAGCGTCACCGTGTCCACCGCCAACCGGTACGAGTACCTCGACCTGACGGACGACCTTCGGCGGGCGATCAAGGATGCGGGTGTCACCGACGGTGCCGTGGTGGCGTTCTGTGCCCACACCACCTGCGCCCTCTTGATCAACGAGTGGGAGGACGGGGCGCTGGAGGATTTCCGGCAGCACGTCACGCGGATCGTCCCCCACGACGGCGTCTACTACGCGCACGACGACTTCGAGGTGCGGACCCAGAACATGCACGAAGACGAGCGCAAGAACGGCCACGCGCACGTCAAGGCGATGCTCCTCTCGGCGACGTCGCACGCGATCCCCGTGATCGCCGGCGAGCCGGGCTTCGGCCGCTGGCAGCGGCTGATCTTCTTCGAGATGGACGAGCCGAAGGACCGGACCGTCACGTTCCACGTGTTCGGTTCCTGAGCGGACTGAGACACTGGCGGTCGGCATGGTCGAGCGGAGGAAGTCGCGGCAGATCCAGCTCGGCCGCGTCGCGATCGGCGGCGATGCGCCCGTCAGCGTCCAGTCCATGACGACGACGAAGACCGCCGACATCGACGCGACGTTGCAACAGATCGCGTCGCTCGTCGCCGCCGGGGTCGACATCGTCCGCGTGGCCGTGCCGCACTGGGAGGATGCCGAAGCGCTCGTGGCGATCGCGGCGAAGTCGACGGTCCCGGTCGTCGCGGACATCCACTTCCAATGGAAGTACGCGATGGCCGCCCTGGAGGCCGGCGTGCAGGGTCTTCGCATCAACCCGGGGAACATCAAGTACCAAGACAAGGTTCGGCTGATCGCGCGGGAGGCGAAAGCGCGGGGAGTGCCGATCCGTATCGGCGTGAACGCGGGCTCGCTCCAGAAGGATCTCCTGGCGACGTACGGGCGGCCGACGCCCGAGGCCCTCGTCGACTCAGCGCTGCAGGAGGCACGCATCCTGGAAGACGAGGATTTCTTCGACATCAAGATCAGCGTGAAACACTCCAGCCCGAAGGTGATGATCGAGGCGTACCGGCTGCTGGCGGAGTCGTGCGACTACCCCTTGCACCTCGGTGTGACCGAGGCCGGTCCCATGCCGATGGGCGGGGTCAAGAGTGCGGTCGGGATCGGGACGCTCCTCGCGGACGGGATCGGGGACACGATCAGGGTCTCGCTCACCGATGACCCCGTCGAGGAGGTGAAGGTCGGCAACGCGATCCTCCAGTCGCTCGGGCTCCGTACGCGGGGACTCGACCTGGTCGCATGCCCCTCCTGCGGCCGCGCGGAGGTCGATGTGCTGGCCTTGACGAAGCGCGTCGAGGCGGCCATCGAGAACGAGAAGTTCGGCGTCCCGATCCGCGTCGCCGTGATGGGTTGTGTCGTGAACGGGCCGGGTGAGGCACGCGAGGCCGATGTCGGCATCGCGAGCGGCAACGGGCTCGGCTTCGTCATCCGGCAGGGAGAGGTCGTGGCGAAGGTGAGTGAAGAGGCCCTCGTGGACGCGCTGTTGATCGAGGCCAGGAAGGTGGCGGCCGGGAAGGCTGCATCGGGGACCGAGGGATGAGTCTCAAGCGGACAGCGGCGCGCCGGCCGGCTGCATCGGGGCGCGCGTCCGCGCGGCTGCGAACCAGCTGATCAACACGCCGACGGCTGCCGCGTTCCGGGCCAGGACGAGCAGCTTCACCCAGCCGCTCGGTCCGACGAACTGGTCGGGCCACGCGAGCGCGACCAGCCCCGTGAGCGCCACCGCGACCGCCGCGATCGTCGCCGTGCGCTCCTCACCGTCGTCCCCTTCGAACGCGAGCGCCGTCCACGGCAGGAACCAGGCGGCGTACTGCAACGAGGATTGCGGCGAGAACACGGTGAGCGCGACCACGGCCGCGAGCGCCGCGCCGCCGGAGGGATCGTGATCCGTGCCGGCGGCGCGGCGCCAGATCGCGACCTCGCAGACGAGCAACCCCAGGAACAGCAGGCCCTTCATCCACGGGGCGGCGAAGCCGACCCGGAGCGCGTCGGCCTCGATCACCGGGATACCACGACCGGCGATCCACAACACCGAGCCGACGGTGCTCTGCACGTGCCACCCGCGAACGCCGGCGGTGGTCAGCACCTGGAACGGACCTTTGGGGCCACCCGTCAGGTACCACGCCGCACCGAGCACGACGACGACCACCGCGAAGCCGGCGACGGCGGGACGCCAGGCTCGGCGGATCAACAGGATGGGCGCGAGCGCCAGCGGCCAGAGCTTCGCCATCAC
>DATAEV010000119.1:0-8751 GCA_036257875.1 Actinomycetota bacterium
TTCGGTCACATCGAGCCCGACGCAGAGCGGCCGCTGCGCGACGCCCGACCACGCGTCGAACACCCGCGCCGCCGCCTCGGGATCCATCCAGACGTTCGCCTCGGCGCGCGGGGTGACGTTGCCGCCGGCCCGGTAGGCGCCGCCCATCAGCGCGAATCCGCCCAGCAGCGCCGGCAACGACGGTTCCATCTCCAGCGCGAGCGCCACGTTCGTGAGCGGTCCGGTGGCGACGAGCGTGACCTCGCCGGGCCGCCGAGCGGCCTCCTGGGCGATCAGGGCCGCGGCGCTCCGAGCCGAGATCCCCTTCGCGTCGTGACCGGGGACGTACGCGCCCAGGCCCTCGGGACCGTGCACCACGGCGAAGGGTTGCCAGCCGCCGTCCAGCGGCTCCGACGCGCCCCTCGCGATCTCCACGCCTCCGGCTCCGGCGAGTTCGAGGACCAACGACGTATTGCGCGTGACCATGTCCACGTGGACGTTGCCGGTGACACACGTGGCGGCGATGAGTTCGACCTCGCGCGACGCGACGGCGAGCAGGAGCGCGACCATGTCGTCGACACCGGTATCCACGTCGAGGATGAGCGGCGTCGGCATCGGGGCGAACGATAACGCCGCGACGCGGGTTGACGAGGGCCCGCTCGTCCGGTCAGCTACGCCCACCATGGATCTGGTGATCCGCAATGCGAAGGTGTGGACGGTCGATGACCGGCGGCCGACGGCCGAGGCGGTCGGGATCCGTGGCGGACGGATCGCGGCCGTGGGCGACGATCGAGACGTGCGGGACGTGGTCGGCCCCGGAGCCGAGGAGCTCGACGCGAGCGGGAACACGGTGCTCCCGGGGTTCGTCGACGCGCACAACCACCTGCGGACCGGCGCCGACGAGGACGCGGTGCAGCTCGGCGACGCCACGACGCTGGATGCGGTTCGTGCCGCGATCGATCGATACGCGACCGAGCATCCCGACCGCGAGTGGATCGTGGCGGAGGACTGGAGCTACGCGGCGCTCCCGGACCGCCGGCGGCCCACGGCCGAGGATCTCGAAGGCGTCGCGCCGGGTCGGGCGCTGATGGTCTTCTCCTACGACGTCCACAACGTCTGGTTGAACCGTGAGGCGATGCGGCGGTTCGGCATCGGTGCGGGCGCAACGCTCGGGTTCGGCCGTCCGGAGCTCGATGCGAGCACCGGCGAGGCCACCGGGTTCGTGACCGACTTCGCGGTGATGGGGCTGTCGCGCGACGGGCAGACGGCGCTCGCTGGGCAGGTCCCGAACTTCGCCCCGGACGAGATGTACCGACGGCTGCTCCGGAGCCTCGACATGGCCGCGGAGCTCGGGATCACGACCGCGGTGGAGCCCCAGAACTCGCTCGATGACCTTCCCCTCTTCCGGAAGGCCCGCGACGAGGGCGCGATGCGCTCGCGGGTGGTCGCGGCGCTGTTCCACCCGCCGGAGACCACGTCCGAGGAGCTGGACGCCTTCGCGGAGGCGAAGGCGGCGAACGACGACGACCGGTTCCGGGTGGGGCCGATCAAGCTCTACATCGACGACGTGATCGAGCCGCACACGGCGGCGATGCTGGAGCCGTACGCGAACCGCCCGGACACCTCCGGCGACACGTTCTACCCGCCGGACGTGTTCGCCGAGCTCATCACCGCGCTCGAGCGCCGAGGCTTCCAGACCTTCACGCACGCCACCGGTGACCGGGGGATCAGGACGGCGCTCGACGCGGTGGAGCACGCGCGCCGCGTCAATGGCGCCCGCGATGCCCGTCATCAGATCGTGCACGTCGAGTGCGTGCATCCCGACGACCTCCCGCGCTTCGCGGCGCTTGGCGTGGTGGCCTGCATGCAACCGCGCCACTGCGCGCCGCAGATCGTCGAGGACTGGCGGGCGAACGTCGGTCCCGAACGCTGGCGATACGCCTGGCCGTTCCGGTCGCTGAGCGAGCACGGCGCGACCCTCGCGTTCTCCTCGGACTGGAACGTCGCCGAGATGGATCCGCTCGTCTGGCTCTATACCGCGCGCACACGAGCGAACCTCGACGGATCCGACGCGTGGACGCCGGAGGAGTCGATCGATCTGTCGAGCGCGATCCGCGCGGCCACGCTGGGCTCGGCGTACGCGAACTTCGCCGAGGCCGACCGCGGCTCGATCGAGACCGGGAAGCTTGCGGATCTGGTCGTCCTGTCGCGCGACGTGTTCGCGGACGAGCCCGCGGCGCTCCTCGAGACGGCGGTGGACGCGACGATCGTGGACGGGGAGATGGTCTACCGGCGATGAGTGCGGCGTGGGAGGAGTTCGAGCGGCTCCGGATCACCGTCGGGGTGGTGACCGAGGTCGAGGACTTCCCGGAAGCCAGGGTCCCCGCGTACAAGCTCACGATCGACTTCGGCCCGGACTTCGGAACGAAACGATCGAGCGCCCAGCTCACGCGTTACGCGAACGAGGAGCTCCTCGGCCGCCAGGTGGTGTGCGTGCTGGGGTTCGAACCGAAGCGGATCGCGGGGTTCCCGTCCGAGGTGCTCGTGCTCGGCGCGTCCAGCGCCGAGCACGGGGTGGTGCTGCTGCAGCCCGATCGCGACGTGGAGCCGGGCTCGGCGATCGGGTGAGTGGAGTGGCGCGCGTCAGCCGGCCCCGTCGTAGCCGATCAGTCGGCGGGCGACGTCCAGGCAGATGTCGTGCATCCGCGCCGGCGTCATGACCGTGTCGTTCAGCAAGACCTGGATCGCGAGGCCGTCCACCATGGCGCCGAACTCCATCGCGATGTCGTCGGCATCGGCCGCGTCGCTCGGGAACTCGCCGGTCTGCCGGCCGTAGCGGATCACCTCGGAGATCGACTGGACCCAGCGGCGGTCCAGGTTCTCGCGCTCCTTCGCCATCTGGGGATCGCGCAGGGCGCGGACCCAGATCTCGAGCCAGAGCGCCCATTCGTCCAGGAGGGCGTACTCGGGGAGGAGCCCGGGGACGGAGAGCTGGATCAGGCGATCCATCCGCTCGCTCGCGGCCGGCATCTTCCGGAGCTCGCGCGACATGCGGAGGTACGACTGATCGTTCGCGTAGGTGAGCGCCTCGACCAGGAGCCGATCCTTCGATCCGAAGTAGTACAGGATCAGACCGGGGGAGACGCCGCAGCGGTCCGCGATGTCCTGGATCCGCGTCTCGGCGAGGCCGCGGTCGGTGATGACCTGCGCGGCCGCCTCCACGATCTCCTGGTGGCGATCCCGCTGCGGTTTCGCGCGGGCCTTCGTGCTCATCGATCTCCCTTTGAACGCGGAACAGACCCGGCGTCCCTGCGCCGACGTTCCTGAGTGGCGGTTCAGGCCAGTCTAGGGCCCTGACCTGCGGCGTCAATCCCGCCGAGCCGGGCGATCAGGTTGACTGGCGGTTCAAACGCGGGGCATGATACGCGGGTCCCGGCGACCGTCGGGGGAGGGAACGAGCGCGCGATGGCAGCCAACACCTACGACGCGATCATCATCGGGGGCGGGCATAACGGACTGGTGGGCGGTGCGTATTTCGCCCGCGACGGTCTGCGGACGGTCGTCCTGGAGGCACGGAACAAGACCGGAGGGGCCGCGGACACCAGCGCACCGTTCGCGGATCATCCCGAGATCAACGTCACGACCTACTCCTACGTGATGTCGCTGATGCCCCCCACGATCATCCGCGAGCTCCGGCTGAAGGAGTTCGGCTATGACGTGACCCCGTTCGGTCCCTACTTCCAGGCCTATCCGGACGGTCGCGCCGTCACCGTCTACCCGGACGATGCGCAGCGGTCCTACGACTCGATCGCCGAGTTCTCGAAGCGGGATGCGGACACGATGCCGAAGTGGGAGGCATGGCTCCAGGGCGTCGCGGACGTCCTCGGCCCGTTGATGCTGCGGGTCCCGCCGCACGTCGGGTCGATGCATCCGATGGATCTGCTGTCGACGGTCCAGGTCGCGTGGAAGATGCGCAAGCTCGGTGAGCGAGGCGTCGGCGACGTGACGCGGCTGTTCACGATGAGCGTCACCGATCTGCTCAACGACTGGTTCGAATCCGACGCGGTCAAGGGCATGCTCGCGGTGAACGGCGTGATCGGGACGTGGGCCGGGCCCGACGAGCCCGGTACGGCCTATGTGATGCTCCACCACTCGATCGGCGACGTCGGCGATGGGCACCTCGGCTCGTGGGGGTTCCAGCAGGGCGGGATGGGCGGCGTCAGCACCTCGATCCGCTCGGCTGCGGAGGCGTTCGGCTGCGAGATCCGCACGGGCGCCCGCGTCAAGAAGATCCTCGTTCGGAACGGGCGCGCCGTCGGCGTCGTCCTCGACGACGGCCAGGAGCTCCGCGCACCCGTCGTGGTCAGCTGCATCCATCCGCAGATCGCGTTCCTCGACCTCATCGATCGGCACGAGCTCCCTCCTGACTTCGTGTGGGACATCGAGCGCTGGAAGACGCGGAGCGGCGTCGTCAAGATCAACGTTGCGATCAGCGAGCTGCCGGACTTCAAGGCGCAGCCCGGCAAGGAACTCCAGGATCTGCACACCGGTTCGGTCGAGCTCTGCTTCTCCACCGAGTACGCCGAGGAGGCGTTCCAGGACGCGCACATGCACCGGAAGCCGTCGGTCGCGCCGTTCGTGGACGGGACGATCCCGACGACGCTCGACAAGAAGCTCGCGCCCGAGGGGACGCACGTGTTCTCGATGTTCACGCAGTGGGTCCCCGACGATTGGGTGAAAGAGCCCCATCGGGACGAGCTGGACGCGTACGCGAAGCGGATCTTCGACCTCTACGACGAGCTCGCGCCGAACTTCAACGACTCGATCATCGACTACCAGGTGATCGGGCCGTACGACATGGAGCAGGAGCTCGGGCTGATCGGCGGGAACATCTTCCACGGGGAGCTCTCGGCGGACCAGCTCTTCCACATGCGTCCGGCACCCGGTTACGGGGACTACCGGACGCCGTTGAAGGGGCTGTACCACGGCTCGTCCGCGACGCACGCCGGCGGCGGCGTGAACGGGATCCCCGGGTGGCAGGCCTACCGTCAAGCGAAGAAGGACCGCGCCGTCCGAACGAAGTGAGCTCCGAACCCGGCGAGCGGGATCCGAGAACGAGCCTCGAGCGGATGCTCGAGGCTCGTTCGGTGGCGGTGGTGGGAGCGTCGATCAAGGCGGACTCGCTCGGCCATCAGATGATGGCCGAGCTCCGGCGCGGCGGGTTCGAGGGCGCGGTCTATCCCGTGAATCCCGGGTACGACGAGGTCGACGGCTACCGGTGCTACCCGTCGCTGCTCGAGGTCCCCGAACCGGTCGACCTCGCGATCCTCGGCCTCGCGAACGCGCGGATCGAAGCGGCGATGGCCGACGCGGCCGCGCTCGGAGCCGCCAGCGTCGTCACGTTCTCGTCGCTCTACGAGGAACCCTCGGATGGGCCGTCGCTCGCCGAGCGGGTCGCGGCGATCGCAGCCGCACACGCCATGGCCGTGTGCGGCGGCAACGGCATGGGGTTCGTGAACGTCCCGGGCAAGCTGCGGGCGACCGGGTTCGCGACGCCGGACGATCTGCGGCCGGGGCCGGTGACCTTCCTGTCGCACAGCGGCTCGGCCTTCGCGGCGCTCGCGTTCAACGACCGGGGGATCGGGTTCGACCTGCTCGTGTCGAGCGGCCACGAGGTCGTCACGACGGTGGACGAGTACCTGCGGTTCGCGCTGGAACGGGAGTCCACGCGGGTGGTCGCCCTCCTGCTGGAGACCGTTCGGAACCCCCACGGCTTGCGGGCGGGGCTCGCGCGGGCCCTCGAACGCGACGTGCCGGTGGTGGCGCTCACCGTCGGGCGCACGGATGCGTCCAAGGCGATGGTGACCGCGCACTCGGGCGCGCTCGCCGGCGAGCACGGCGCGTACGAGGCGGTCTTCGATGCGTACGGCGTGCACGAGGTCCGGTCGCTCGACGAGATGGCCGACACGATCGAGCTGTTCTCGGCGCCGCGCCGCGTCCATGGCGGCCGGGGGATCGCGAGCATCCACGACAGCGGCGGCGAGCGCGCGCTCTTCGTCGACCTGGCGGACGAGCTGGAGGTTCCGATCGCGAGCGTCTCCGGCGTGACGCTCGAACGGATCGGTGCCGTGCTGGATCCCGGGCTCGAGGCGGCGAACCCGCTCGATGCCTGGGGGACGGGGATCGATGCCGACCGGATCTTCCGGGAGTCGTTCTTGGCCTTCCACGACGATGACCAGGTGGCGGCGATGGCCTTCGTCGTCGACCTGACGCTCCAGGGGGAGCCGTACGAAGAGGGATACCTCCAGGTTGCCCGCGACGTATGGGCCGCCACCACGAAGCCGTTCTGCGTCCTGTCCAACCTGTCGGCGGCGGTCGCTGCCGACGAGGCGCGGATGCTCCGCGACGACGGGATCCCGGTCTTGGAGGGAACGCCGTCCGGGCTGAGCGCGCTCAAGCACCTGCTGAACGACGCGACGTGGCGCGGGCGAGCGGCCTCGACCCGGCCGCACGGCGTCTCCGAAGACGTCCGCTCATCCTGGCGATCGCATCTCGGCGAGGCAGCTCCCGTCGATGAGCTGGAGGCCTTTCGCGTGCTCACCGACTACGGTGTTCCGACCGCGGCCGTGCGGAGCGCCGAGAGCGCATCCGGCGCAGCCGATGCGGCGGAGGAGGTCGGCTACCCGGTCGCGCTCAAAACGGCGGCCCCGGGAGTTGCCCACAAGACCGATGCGGACGGCGTCCGCCTCGATATCTCGAGCGCTGAAGACCTGATGACGGCCTACGAAGATGTTTCTGCTCGTCTCGGCCCGCGCGTGGCTATCGCGGCGATGGCGCCACGTGGTGTGGAGATGCATCTTGGGATCGTGAACGACCCGATGTTCGGCCCTCTCGTGCTGGTCGCCGCCGGCGGGGTCCTGGTGGAGATGCTCCACGACCGCGCGCTCGGCCTCCCCCCGCTGGATGAGGCTGCTGCGCTCCACCTGATCGATCGCCTCAAGATCCGGCCCGTCCTCGACGGCGTGCGCGGCGCGGCGCCGTCTGACATCGCCGCGCTTGCGCACGCCGTCTCTCGGATGAGCGTCCTCGCCGAGGACCTGGGCGATCTCGTGGACGCGATCGACGTCAATCCGTTGATCGTGTCGCCGACAGGCTGTGTCGCCGTCGATGCCCTCGTCGTACCCCGTCGCGCGTAGGCGTGCGGGGGCGGGTGTGGCTCAGCCCGGCGCGCTGACTTCGTAGCGAACGCCGGTCCAGGTCTCCCCGCCGTCGCTACCCTGGAACCGCTCCATCAGCCGCATCCCGACCTTCTCCATCACGCGGATCGATGGGGTGTTCTCCGCGCCCGCGTACGCGCGGACGACGTCCGCATCGAGGCTCGCGAACGCGTAGTCGACGAGCGCCTTCACCGCTTCGGTGGCGTACCCGCGACTCTGGAACCGAGGGTCGATCGTGTAGCCGACCTTGATCACGCCAGCCTCGCCGTCTGCCGGGCTCAGGCCGACGTCGCCCACGATGCCGCCGTCCCGCGCTTCGACGGTGAACTGCACCCACCCGCCGGGCTCCCCCGGCTCCCGGTTCGCCATCTCCTCGATCTCGGCGCGCACCCCGTCCGGGTCCGTCCGGTCCCACCCCTGCATCGCGTGTACCGCGGGGTCGCTCCGGTACGCCGAGATCGTCTCGGCGTCACCTGCGACCGACCGTCGCAAGAGCAACCGCTCGGTGGTGATCGATCGGAAGTCGTCGTCCGCGCGCATGGAACCGCAAGGCTACCGGCCCGCGGGCTGGCCGCGCGTCGCCGTTCCGCCTATGGTTCGGCGGATCGAACGCCCGTCGAAGAGGGAAGCGGATGGTCGCGGCGAACCTGTTCATTATCGTGTTCCGTCTGCAGCACATCGTGGCAGGGGTCCCTCTGGGTGGGGTCCGCGTCCCTGTTCGTCGGGTTCATCGGCCCGTCCGCCGCCGAGGTCGGTCCCGCGGCGGGCCCGATCCTGCACGCGGCCGTGAAGAAGCGCAAGGTTCCGAAGGTGATCACCGGCCTAGGGATCACCACCGTCGTCGCGGGATGGATCTTGTGGCTCAGCGACCTCAACGATTACGGCTCCCTGGGGGATCGGTTGGGCTCCAAACTTCGGGTTGGTCCTGACGGTCGGAGCCGTGCTCGCGACGATCGCTGCCTTCCTGGGTGCGCTCGGCGTCGGCCGGAACGTCGAACGCCTCGTCGACATGAGTGACACGGTCGCGGCCTCGGGCGGCCCGCCGACGCCGGAGCAACAGGCGCGGATCGAGCATCTGGGCGGGGAGATCGAGAAGCACGGCAAGATCGACCTCGTCCTGCTGCTCCTCGCGGTCGCCTGCATGGCGACGGCGCGCTATCGGTAGATCAGACGGCTCCACGCTGCCGACTTGACGACCGACCGCTCGTAGACGACCTTCTCGTCGGGGCGGAGACCATCTTCCAGTTCGGCAGCGCCCGGGAGACCAGCGTTCCTCGTGTGACCTGCGCCAGGTCATCGGGTGCCGCCGTTCGCGTCTCCGCCCCCCTCCACCTTCCGGGCCGCGGGTGCGATGGGGCATACTCCGGCGCATGCGACCGGTAGGGGATCTCCTTCGCCAAGCGCCGTTGATCGACGGGCACAACGACCTCCTGTGGGCGCTCCGCGAGGCACGCGACAAGGGCGAGGAGCTCGATCCCGCCGGACCGTGCCCGCAGCTGCACACCGATCTGCCGCGGCTGGAAACCGGCGCCGTCGGCGGCCAGTTCTGGTCCGT
>DATAEV010000132.1:0-3848 GCA_036257875.1 Actinomycetota bacterium
CCGATCACGTCGAGATCCTTGGTCGGCTGGGCGAAGTGCGTCCCCCGGCGGGCGGCCTTCTCGATCGCATCCACGATCAGAGGGTGGGCGTGTCCCGCAACCATCGCGCCGTAACCAAGATGGAAATCGAGGTACTCGTTCCCGTCGATGTCGTAGATCCGGTTCCCCTGTCCGTGATCGATGAAGATCGCGTGGGGCCGTGAATCCTGCCAGCTGGAGGCGACCCCCCCGGCGATGAACCGCTCGGCGATCGCGCGATACTCGATGGAGGCTCGGTGCTTCGGCTCGAGGGCCGCTTCCTCCTCGGCGATGAGCGCATCGATCCTGTTCAGGTCGAGATCGACCGATCGATCCGCAGCCATCCGGCCCGCCTCCTCGCAGGGGAAACGGCCATCCGGGGCTCCGCCCGCCCGATTTGAATGGCCGTTCAATAACTAGCCGGATGGTGCCATACGCCGGGACGACCCGCAACCCTCGGCGAGGATCGCGTTGGTATCGTGATGAGGCTTCCCCGAAGCGCGTGGTGGCCGTAGCTCAGTTGGTTAGAGCACCAGGTTGTGGTCCTGGGGGTCGCGGGTTCGAATCCCGTCGGTCACCCTCCCGCTGCAGGTCAAAGGCTCCCCCGTTCTCCGTTCAAGGTACCGGCCCTTGGACGCCGATGAACATAGGCAAGGGGGAGTCATGGGTGAGCAGTTCGATCCGCTCCGCATCGTCGCTGGCCTGCGCGCCCACGGCGTCAACTACGTATTGATCGGCGGCCTCGCGGCCGCTGCGCACGGGTCGCCGGTCGAGACCGACGACGTGGACATCTGCCTCGCGTCGGACGATCAGAACCTCGACCGGTTCGGGCTCGCACTGCTCGATCTGGGCGCGAACCCCGCTCCGGACGACGGGGAGGACGAAGACCGGGTCTCGTTCGTCACCGGTGCCGGTCGCCTGGACTGCATGGAGCTCGGTGGCCGGTACTCCGAGCTCGCGTGGAACGCGAAAGACATCGATCTGGGTCGCGGGGTCGTCGCCCACGTTGCCGATCTGAAGGACCTGGCGGAGCTGAAGCGATCGGCCGGCGACCTCTCCGGGGCGGCGCATCTCGGATCGCTCGTCGCCGCTCCCGCCGAACCCGAGGTCGGTGAGCGCGAAGAGCATCTCTCCGGGCCGGTCCACGAGGGGAACGGCTGGGGCACGAAGCTGATGAAGAGCCTCGAGCGCGTGGACACGTGGCTGACGGATCTCAATAACGGCGACCTCCACCGCCGGCAGAAGGCGTCCTGACGAGCTGAGGCCCGCCGAAGGATTGCTATCCTTCGGCGGGCCTCTAGCTCAATCTGGCAGAGCAACGGACTCTTAATCCGCAGGTTCCGGGTTCGAGTCCCGGGGGGCCCACTTTTCGTTCAACAGAAGATGCTCACGCCTCCTGGTCCGATCAAGAGTCCGACGACGATGAGCACGATCCCCACGAGGACCCCGCCGCGAACGATGGTCACGATCCCCCAGATCACGAGGACCGCGGCCACGATCCACAAGAGCAGCGACGTCGCCCCTCCGCATCCATTGGCTGCAAGCAGCGCCTCCATCATCCCCTCCTCCGGTCAAGCGTGTTGCCACCAGCTCCCCACTCTTGCCCCCACGCTGCTTTCTCGAAACCACGCGGCGCCTCGGTAGGCTTGTCGGATGCGGTGGATCGCGCTTCCGGTCGGCATCGTGATCTTGTCGTACGCGTTGTTCGACGTGCTGCGGAGCCTCGTCATGCCGCGCGCAGCACGCGGGCGGACCCGCCTCGGTCGGTTCCTGTACCGGCTGCTCTGGCCGTCGTGGCGCTGGATCGGCCTGCGCAAGAAGACGGCAGCGTCCAGGGAACGGGTCTTGTCTACGGCGGCCCCCGTCCTCTTCTTCCTCCAGCTGATGGGATGGGTCTCTCTGGCCCTCCTGGGGTTCGCGCTCATCCTATGGAGCCCGGCGTTCGTCCACGGGCTGGGACGCACCGACGGCTCGTTCGACGACGCCCTGTACGCCAGCGGGTCTTCCTTGTTCACCCTTGGGATCGGATCCGCGGCGGCGAGCGGCTGGACCCGCGCCGTCGTGGTCCTCGCGGGGGCGACCGGGCTCGGGCTCTTCGCCGTGGTGATCGGCTACCTGCCCGTCTTGTACCAGGCGTTCAACCGTCGCGAGGTCGGCGTGCTGTTGCTCGACGCTCGAGCGGGGTCTCCTCCCTCCGGCCCCGAGCTGCTCCATCGGATGGGCAACGCAGGCATGGCGTCGGCGTTGCCGGCGCTGTTCACCGAATGGGAGCGATGGGTCGCGGACGTCCTCGAGAGTCACATGTCGTATCCGATCCTCGTGTTGTTCCGCTCGCCCCACGACAACACGTCGTGGGTCACGTCGCTCGGCTCCGTGCTCGATGCAGCGACGCTCATCCTGACCGCGGTCGACGGCGAGCCCGACGAGAGCGCGAAGCTCCTGTACGGGACCGGTGTGCACGCGGTGGAGGACCTCTACTACTACCTGGGGCTCACGGAGCGAGAGGCGGTGATCCAACGCGACGAGTTCGAGGATGTACTCGACGACATGAAGGACGATGGCTTCTCGATCCGGCCGGTGGACGACGCGTTCGCTCGTTTCACGGAGAAGCGCGCGAAGTACGCGCCGCGGTTGGACGCCCTCGCCGTCATGCTGGCCGCGCCACCGGGTCTGTGGATCGGTGATCGCTCGTACCTCGGAGCGCGAACGGCGCATTGAGCGCCGGTCGTCCAGCTACGCGGACTCCTTCGCCGCACAGTCCGCGCAGATCCCCACGATCTCCAGGCGGTGGGCCGCCGGCGTGAATCCGAGTTCGGTCGCGCGGCGCATCGCTCGATCCATCGATCGTTCGGCGTCGACGTCCGAGGCGAGGTCCTGGACGAGTCCGCAGGACGAGCACACGACGTGGTGATGGTGCCGGGTGAGCTCTTCCGCGAGCTCGTAGCGGCCGAAGCCTTCCTGCGTGATCACGCGGTTGACGACGCCGGCATGCTCGAGGACCGTGAGGTTCCGATACGCCGAGCTCATGGCGAGCTCGCTCCCCCGCTCGAGGATCTCGTGGATCGTGAGTGGATGGACGGCCGACCGAAGGATCTCGAGCAACGAACGGCGGCGCGGGGTGAGGCTCTGGCCCACGCGCCGGAGCCTGCGTGCCACGACCTGGTCCAGGCGGTGAGCGTCGTCTCGGGGATCAGACATGGATCGCCTCCGAGCGATGGGCGGCCGTTCCATCGTGATGACCCCGGGCGATCAAGCCGCGGCCCGCAGCGTGGTGGAGCGCCGAAGCGCCGGCGTAGGACGCCACCGCCGTGGCGATGATCGCGAAGCTCGGCGGCACGGAGGGGAAGACGAAGCTCGCCGCGAGGCCCACCCACATGGCGCCGATCGCAAGCGCCGTGGCGAGCGCCAGTCCCCGGAAGGGACGGGTCGTCAGCTGATGTGCGGCCGCGGCCGGGGCGGCGAGCAGCCCGAGCAGGAGCAGCGCGCCCACCGCCTGCGTGGTCTCCGCCGCGGTGAGACCGACCAGCGCGAGGAAGCCGATCCCGAGTGCGCGCACCGGCACCCCACGGGCGGCCGCAACGGCCTCGTCGAGGCTGGCGAACAGCAGCGGACGGGCGATCAGGAACACGCCGGCCAGGATCATCGCGCCGATCAGGGCTGCGGCGGCCGCCGCATCGGCGGACAGACCGAGGATGGAGCCGAACAGAACGCTCACCCCCGCCGTTCCGTTGGCGCCGCTGCTGTTCGACGTGTAGATCGACAGGAACAACACGCCCAGTCCGAGCATCCAGGCGAACACGCTGCCGATCACGACGTCGTCGGCGCGCCCG
>DATAEV010000156.1:0-4377 GCA_036257875.1 Actinomycetota bacterium
GACGAACGACCCGAGGAGGTCACGGACTGGCAGCGCACGGTCCAGGCCGCCGAGGTCGTCTACTCGACGTTCGACAAGCCGACCGACCAACACATCCAGGTCACCGAGCTCGTCCTCGAACGCGCGAAGCGACTGGCGGAGATGGGCCAAGACGTCGCGATCATCCTCGACTCCCTGACCCGTCTGACGAGGGCGTACAACCTCGGGATGCCCGCCTCCGGAAAGATCCTCACCGGTGGCATCGACTCGGCCGCGCTCTATCCTCCGCGCCGGTTCTTCGGCGCCGCGCGCAACATCGAGGAGGGCGGCTCGGTCACCATCATCGCGTCGGCTCTGGTGGAGACCGGGTCCCGCATGGACGAAGGCATCTTCGAGGAGTTCAAGGGCACGGGGAACATGGAGCTCCGCCTGGACCGGCAGCTCTCGGAGAAGCGGCTGTTCCCGGCGATCAACGTCGACGCCTCGAGCACCCGCAAGGAGGAACTGCTCCTGCCGCCCGAAGAGCTGGCGCTGGTGATCCGCCTCCGCCGCGTCCTGCACGCCCTGGAGACCGGCGCAGCGCTCGAGCTGCTCATCGACAAGCTCCGGTCGACCAAGTCGAACGAGCTCTTCTTGAAGGACATCGCGAAGGCGCCGACCGGGGGTTGATCGGGGCCGGCGGGGACCGGGAATAGGCGAGCGTTGAAGCGAGTAGCATCGCGACGCTCACGAAGGAGATCGATCCACCATGAAGCAGGGAATCCACCCCGACTACCAGATCGCGAACGTCCACTGCTCGTGCGGCAACACGTTCCAGACGCGCTCGACGGTGAGCGAGATCCGTTCGGACATCTGCTCGAACTGCCATCCCTTCTACACGGGGAAGCAGAAGCTGGTGGACACCGGCGGGCGCGTTGAGCGCTTCCAGCGCCGGTACGCCAAGACGCAGCAGGCCCAACAGGCCGCGAAGCAAGGCTGAGCCGCCGGTGGGCCAACCGCCCCCGGCGACCCACCTTTACGGCGGCCAGGCCGTCGTCGAGGGCGTGATGATGCGCGGCTCGGATCATTGGGCGGTCGCCGTCCGTGAGCCCACCGGGTCCGTCTACCTCGAGTCCCACGCGATCGACTCGGTCGCGTCGCGACACCCGATCTGGCGGAAGCCGTTCTTCCGCGGGATCATCGTCCTCGGTCAGTCGCTCTCGATCGGCATCCGGGCGCTGATGATCGCGTCGAACCACGCCGTGGCGGAGGAAGAGCAGCTCTCGAGCCGCCAGATGGGTGTGTCGCTCACGATCGCGCTGGTCGCGTTCATCGCGATCTTCATCCTCGGCCCAACGACGTTGTTCGCCTGGGCGGAGAACCGGGTCGATACCAACGGCGTGCTGGTGAACATCGCCGAAGGCGTCTTCCGCGTGGCGCTGTTCGTCGGGTACCTCTGGTTGATCGGCAGGACGAAGGACATCCAACGCGTCTTCGAATATCACGGCGCCGAGCACAAGACGATCGCAGCGTACGAGCACGACGAGGATCTCGTCCCCGACCGCATCGAGCACTTCCCGAAGGAGCACGTTCGATGCGGGACGAACTTCCTGATCATCGTCATGATCATCACGATCTTCGTCTTCACGCTGTTCGGGACGCCCGGCCTGCTGTGGCGGCTGGTCTCCCGCGTGATCGCGATCCCGATCATCGCGGGGATCGCCTACGAAGCGCTCCGCCTCGGGGCGCGGTATCCGCGCTCCCCGGTGGTCCGCGCGATGATGGCGCCGGGGATCTGGCTCCAGAAGATCACGACCCGTGAGCCCGACGTCGGTCAGATCGAGGTCGCGGTGTCCTCCTTCAAGGAGGTGCTCCGTCGGGAGGCTGAGGCCGCCGGCACCGCCTGAGGCCTACGCCGCACGGTTATTGCATCCTGGGCTCCCGGCGCAGAAGATGACATGTCCGATCGAGACCGGGCCGGTCGAGCGCTACGCGGACGGCCCGGCGTGAAAGCGACACCCGGGAGGTGGCTCCATGACGAACGACCTCGACCTACCCCTGCTGCCGAGCGCTGAGCAGATCCGCAGACGGGAGTTCGCGACGGTCCGACGAGGCTACGACCCCGACCAGGTCCGCGAGTACCTCCAAGGGGTCGCGGGCCAGGTGGAGACGCTCGAGCGTGAGCTGCGCGGTCCGCGCAAGGAGACCAAGGCGCAAAGCGCGGCGACACCGGGCGGACCTCCGGCTCCGCCGGTCGCGGCCGGACAGGTCATGACGCCGGCGACACCCGCGGGCACGACGCCGGCGCCGACCATGCCATCCCCGGCCGCTCCGGCCCAGGACCCCTACGAGGTGATCGCGAAGCGGTTCGCCGGTGTCCTCGCAACCGCGGACAAGGAGGCCACGGCAGCCCTCGCCGAGGCGAAGGCCGAGGCGGACCGGATCCTCCAGGAAGCCCGCTCGGAGGCCGACCGGATCAAGCTCGACGCGCAGGCACGGGCGGAGCAAGCCAAGCAGCAGGGAACCGACTCGCTCGCGGAGGCCAAGCGCGAAGCCGAACGGATCCTGGGTTCGTTGTCGGAGCGTCGTGAGGTCCTGGTGACGCAGATGCACGACATGCAGTCGAAGCTGCTCTCGGTCGCGAAGGAGCTCGAGTCGTCGATGGACGCCCCCGGGTCGGCCCACGCGCCCGAAGGGAACGATCCGGGGCCAGCGCCGACCGACGGCGGGACCCCCGACGACGTCGTCGATCCGCGATACGAGGACATGTGGGCGTTGCCCAAAGGCAAGAAGATGGTCGACATCCCCGATCTCGCTGCGCTCGACGTCGACTTCGAAGAAGAACCTCGGCGCGACTGAGCCGCCCGCTTCGGTCGGTCGGCATCGCCGCCTGCGACCATAGGATGCATGGCGTCCGGCATCGAGACGAAGCTCGACGAGATCGAGGAGACCTACGAGCAGGCTGCGGCCGAGCTCGCGGCTTCCGACGTCGCGGCTGATCCCGACCGCCTTCGCGACCTGGGCAAACGATTCGCCGAACTCCAGGACGTCGTGGTGCCGTACCGCGAGTACAAGACGCTCTCGGCGCAGGCGCGGGAGGCCCGGGAACTCGCCAAGGGTGAGGCCGATCCCGAGATGGCCGCCTACTTCCACGACGAGGCCGGACGGCTCGACGCGCGGGTGGCCGAGCTCCGCGGCCGGCTCGAGCTGCTCCTCGTCCCGAAGGACCCAGACGAGGGCAAGGATCTGATCCTCGAGATCCGCGCTGGCGCCGGAGGCGAGGAGGCTGCGCTCTGGGCGGGGGACCTCTTCGAGATGTATCGGCGGCTCGCCGACCGCCACCGGTGGAAGACCGACGTGATCGCGTCGTCGCCCTCCGATCTCGGCGGGTTCAAGGAGGTGTCGCTCGAGGTTCGAGGACCGGATGCGTACGGCCGGCTCAAGTACGAGGCCGGTGTCCACCGCGTCCAACGGGTCCCGGTCACCGAGTCGCAGGGCAGGATCCACACCTCAACGGCGACGGTAGCCGTCATGCCGGAGGCCGAGGAGGTGGAGGTCGACCTCCGACCCGAGGATCTACAGATCGACGTCTACCGGTCCAGCGGTCCGGGCGGCCAGTCGGTCAACACCACCGACTCGGCGGTGCGCATCCTTCACAAGCCGAGCGGGATCAAGATCGAGATGCAGGAGGAACGCAGCCAGCTCCAGAACCGGGACAAGGCGATGCGGTACCTCCGGGCGCGGTTGTACCAGGTGGCCCTCGACGAGGCCCACGAGAAGGAAGCGGCGACCCGCCGGGCGCAGCTCGGGACCGGGGAACGATCGGAGAAGATCCGCACCTACAACTTCCGTGAGGAGCGGGTCACGGATCACCGCATCAAGTACACCTCCCACCAGCTGCAGGACGTGCTCGCTGGCGGCGAGGAGCTGGACGGCTTCGCGGACCGGCTCCTGGCCGCCGAGCGCACCGCACAGCTCTCCGCGGACGGGGACTGACCGTCGATGCGTCCGGCGGAGGTCGTGCGGCGCGGAGCGGGGTACCTCGAACGCCACGGCGTCGAGACGCCTCGGGTGAACGCCGAGGCACTCATGATGCAGGTGCTCGACGTCGGCCGTGCCGGGCTGTACGCACGCGAGCAGGGTCTCGGCTCGGCCGAGGCCCGGGCGTACGGGCGGGCCCTGTGTCTGCGCTGTACCGGCACGCCGTTGCAGCACCTGACCGGGGAGCAAGGCTTCCGCCACCTGGTGCTGACGGTGCGACCAGGCGTGTTCGTCCCCCGACCCGAGACGGAGGTCCTCGTGGACGTCGCCCTCGAGCTCCTGGAAGGCATCGAGTCGCCGTGCGTGGTGGATCTCTGCACCGGCTCGGGCGCCGTCGCCCTCGCGATCGCCGACGAACGTCCCGGCACGCGCGTGACG